>NZ_JARGEF010000476.1:0-2067 GCF_033794725.1 Streptomyces sp. ID05-39B
GGGGCGGACGGTCCCCCTCGCCCGGAGTGGCCGGCCTGCTCAGGGCCTTTTCGGATATGGCCACGGGTGGGGCACCTCCGGGTTCCATGGGTCTCCCTCCCCTCTCATACGCGTCTGCGGCCCGGCTTGTTCAGGTCTTCCGTGGAACCATCCGTGGAACCACCCCTCCCGGTGAGGCAGTCTTTCCCCTCGTGGCTGGTCTACCGAATCAGAGTCCCGCGCCGGGTGAAGCCGGCGCACACATGGTGGTGTGCGGCGACGACGGGCTCGCGCACCGGCTGGCCGCGGAGTTGCGCGGTGTCTACGAGGAACAGGTCACGCTCGTCGTACCGCCCTCCGAACGGACGGTACGGCCGCCTGTCGTCGGGCGGGCCCGTGCGGTGTCCGCCGCGCTGCTCGACCGGGTGGTGAGCGCGGCCGTCAATCGGGCCGCCGCCGGGAACGGTGGCGGGGTGGGGGGCGGTGCGGTATCGGGGACGAGTGCTGGTCCTGGTGCGGTGGGTGGTGCTGGGAGCGGTGGGTCCTTGGGTGCGGGGCGGGTGTTGGAGGCCGTCGAGCCGACCGAGGCCGTGCTCGCCGAGGCCGGCGTGGAGCGGGCCGCCGCGCTCGCCCTCGTGTACGACGACGACGAGACGAACATCCGCGCCGCCCTCACCGCCCGTCGCCTCAACCCCCGGCTGCGGCTCGTCCTGCGGCTCTACAACCGGCGGTTGGGGCAGCACATCGAGGAACTCCTCGACCAGGCGGCCGCGTTGGCGATCATCGGCGGAGGCGGTGAGTACGCGGTGGGGGACGCCTCCACCACCGTACTGTCCGACGCCGACACCGCCGCGCCCGCGCTGGCCGCGACCGCCGTCGCCGGGACCACCAAGGTCGTCCAGACGGACGGGCTGATGCTGCGCGCCGTCGAACGGCCCGCGCCCGGGGCCGGGCGCGGCGCCGATCCTGGGCGCGGCGCCGATGCCGGGCCCGCCACGCTCGCGCTGCTGTCCGTGACCGGCAACGACCCCTCCTTCGCGGACGGTTCCGAGGCCAGCGGGGAGCAGGGGCCGCTGCTGCTGCCGGACGCGGCGGCCGTCGCCGAAGCGAGCGGGCGGGGCCGTGTCGTGCTGGAACAGGTGTCGTACTCGGCCGGGCCCGCGTTGCCCTCCGGGCGGGGGGTCGGGGTCGTGGCGCCGTTCGCCTCCCTGTTCTCGCGGCGGTTGCGGTGGTCGTTGGCGGGGCTCGTGGGGTGTGTCATCGCGCTGGCGGTGGCGTTGTGGGTGGTGACCGGAGTTCATCCGCTGGGGGCGCTGTACCTGACGCTGCTCGACCTGTTCTCGATCAACGATCCGGCGGTGGGGAAGACGACCGAGCAACAGGTTCTTCAGCTCCTCTCCGGATTCATGGGGTTGCTGCTTCTTCCGGTGCTGCTGGCGGCCGTGCTGGAAGGGCTGGGGACCTTCCGGACCGCCGGTGCGTTGCGGCGCCCACCGCGGGGGCTCGGCGGGCATGTGGTGCTGCTGGGGCTGGGGAAGATCGGCACGCGGGTGCTGACGCGGCTGCGGGAGCTGGACATTCCCGTGGTGTGCGTGGAGGTCGCGCCGGAGGCGCGGGGGGTCGCGGTGGCGCGGCGGTTACGCGTGCCGGTGGTACTGGGGGATGTCACGCAGGAAGGGGTGCTGGAGGCGGCGAAGATTCACCGGGCGCATGCGTTGCTGGCGGTGACCAGTTCCGACACGACGAATCTCGAAGCCGCTTTGTACGGGCGGTCGTTGCGGCACGATCTGCGGGTCGTGCTGCGGCTGTACGACGACGACTTCGCCACGGCCGTCTATCGCACGTTGCGGGCCGCGCATCCGCAGGCGCTGACGCGGAGTCGGAGTGTGACGCATCTGGCGGCGCCCTCGTTCGCCGGGGCGATGATGGGGCGGCAGATTCTGGGGGCGATTCCAGTGGAGCGGCGGGTGTTGCTGTTCGCCGCGCTGGAGGTCGCGGGACATGCGCAGTTGGTGGGGAAGACGGTGGGTGAGGCGTTTCGGGCCGGGTACTGGCGGGTGCTGGCGTTGGAGGGGAGTGGGCGCGAGT
>NZ_JARGEF010000477.1:0-2043 GCF_033794725.1 Streptomyces sp. ID05-39B
ATCCGGGCCGGCCGTTCGCCCCCCGCCCCCGGCCCGCACGAGCCGGGGGCGGGGGGCGAACGGCCGGCCCGGATGGTCGAGTTGCCCGTCGGCGCCTCCGAGGACCGGCTGGTCGGCGCGCTGGACATCGAGCGGGCGCTGTCGGAGGGCGTGAAGGCCTTCGAGCCCGGCCTGCTCGCCGACGCGCACCGCGGCATCCTGTACGTCGACGAGGTCAACCTCCTCCACGACCACCTGGTCGACCTGCTGCTGGACGCGGCGGCCATGGGCGCGTCGTACGTCGAACGCGAGGGCGTCTCGGTACGGCACGCGTCGAAGTTCCTGCTCGTCGGGACCATGAACCCGGAAGAGGGCGAGCTGCGGCCGCAGTTGCTCGACCGGTTCGGCCTGACCGTCGAGGTCGCCGCCTCGCGCGAGCCCGACCAGCGCGTGGAGGTCGTACGGCGGCGGCTGGCCTACGACGACGATCCGGCCGGTTTCGCCGGGCGGTGGGCGGACGAGGAGGCCTCCGTACGGGCGCGGATCGTGGCGGCGCGCACGTTGCTGCCGTCGGTGCTGCTGGGCGACGGGGCGTTGCGGCAGATCGCGGCGACCTGTGCCGCGTTCGAGGTGGACGGCATGCGGGCAGACATCGTGATGGCGCGGACGGCGACGGCGCTGGCGGCCTGGGCCGGGCGGACCGAGGTGCTCGCGGAGGACGTCCGGCAGGCCGCGCTGCTCGCGCTGCCGCACCGGCGCCGGCGTAATCCCTTCGACGCGCCGGGACTTGACGAGGACAAGCTCGACCAGACGCTGGAGGAGAACTCCGGGGACGGCGACGAAGACCCTGACCCGGACGGGCCCGGCGGCGGTGACGGGGGCGGTGGCGGGCAGCCGCCGTCGGAGGGGCCCGAGGGCGGTGACACGGGAGCGCGTCCCGAGGCCGGGGACAGCGGTGAGCCGCAGACCTCGGGGGGCGGCGCCGGTGAGCGGCAGCCCGCGCCTGCCGCCGAGCCCTTCCGGACGAAGGTGCTGAGCGTGCCGGGCCTCGGCGAGGGTGCGGCCGGGCGGCGCTCGCGGGCGCGGACCGAGCACGGGCGGACCACCGGGGCCCGGCGGCCCCGCGGGACGCTGACCAAGCTGCACCTGGCGGCGACCGTGCAGGCGGCGGCGCCGCACCAGCGGGCGCGTGGGCGCTCCGGGCGTGGTCTCGTCGTGCGCCGGGACGATCTGCGGCAGGCGACGAGGGAGGGGCGCGAGGGGAATCTCGTGCTGTTCGTCGTCGACGCGTCGGGGTCCATGGCGGCGCGGCAGCGGATGGGTGCGGTGAAGGGTGCCGTGCTGTCGTTGCTGCTCGACGCCTATCAGCGGCGGGACAAGGTGGGTCTGGTGACGTTCCGGGGCTCGGCCGCCGAGGTGGCGCTGCCGCCGACCTCGTCCGTGGACGCGGCGGCCGTACGGCTTGAGTCGCTGCCGACCGGAGGGCGTACGCCGCTCGCGGCCGGGCTACTCAGGGCGCACGAGGTGTTGCGGGTGGAGCGGCTGCGGGACCCCGCGCGGCGGGCCCTGGTCGTCGTGGTGACGGACGGGCGCGCGACCGGCGGGCCCGAGCCCGTCGCCCTCGCCGGGCGGGCGGCCCGCCTGTTCGCGACCGGCGGGGTCGCCTCCGTGGTCGTGGACTGCGAGTCGGGGCCGGTACGGCTGGGGCTCGCGGGGCAGCTGGCGGGCGAGCTGGGCGGCACCGCCGTCACGCTGGACGAGCTGCGGGCGGACTCGATCGCCGGGCTGGTCAGGGACGTGCAGGGGACTTCGAGGAGGGCCGCGTAATGCCGCAGGGACAGCCGAGTGTCGTACCGGACGACGGGCTGACGACGCGTCAGCGGCGCAACCGGCCGCTGGTGATCGTGCACACCGGGGTGGGCAAGGGGAAGTCGACCGCGGCGTTCGGGCTCGCTCTGCGGGCCTGGAACCAGGGGTGGCCCATCGGGGTGTTCCAGTTCGTCAAGTCGGCGAAGTGGAAGGTCGGCGAGGAGCGGGCGCTGCGGGTGCTCGGGGACTCGGGGG
>NZ_JARGEF010000478.1:0-2022 GCF_033794725.1 Streptomyces sp. ID05-39B
GGGCGGAGCCGGGGGCAGGGACAGGGGGACCTGACGCGTCCGCAGGTCCCGGCCCGGCGGGTCCCGTCCCGGAGGGGGCCGTGGGCGGGGAGCCGTCCACGGCCCTCCGTGACCCCTCCCGCCGGCTGCTGTCGAGGTGGGACGGGCCGCGGCCGGTACGCCCGGCAGCATCCGCGCCGGACACCCGACGGCCGGTCGGCCGGGCAGAGTTGGCGGAGTGGGCGGACCCCGGTGTGCCCGCGGTGGTGGAGCGGCTGGCGCAGGCGCGGCTGGTCACCGTCGACGAGGAGGGGGTGCAGCTCGCGCACGAGGCGCTGCTGACCTGCTGGCCCCGGCTGTGCGGCTGGCTGGACGAGGAGCGGGAACGGCTGCGCCACCACCGGGCGCTGACGGATGCCGCCCGCGTCTGGCGCGAGCACGATCACGACCCGGGCAGCCTGTACCGGGGCAGCCGCCTCGCGCGCGTGGAGGAACTGTTTCCCGGCCGGGCGTGGGACCGCGCGCTGACCGCACCGGAACGCGACTTCCTGCGGGCCTCGCTCCAGTCCCGTACGGCGGAGCGGGATGCGGCCGAGCGGTCCGCGCGCCGGGCGCGGACGCTGGTGACGGCGCTCTCCGCCGTGCTGGCCCTCGCGCTGCTCACCGGCGTGGCCGCCTGGGACCAGGCCTGCGAGGCGCGGCGCCAGCGCACCGACACCGCCGCGCGCCGGATCGCGGCCGTCGCCGACGCGCTGCGCACCACCGACCCGCGGGCGGCGATGCGGCTCGGCGTGGCCGCCTGGCGCATCTCCCCGCTGCCCGAGTCGCGGCGCGCGCTGCTGGGCGCGCTCACCCAGCCGGAGCGCGACGCGTTCTCCGACCCCGCCCCCGGCGACGGGCCCCGGCGTTTCCTGGTCGGCTCCGGCCGGACCCTGCTCAGCGTGGCCGACGGCCGCTGGACGGCCTGGGACGTGGCCGCGCACCGCCGTACCGGCTCGGGGCTGCTGCCCGCGGGCCCGCACACGGTGGACGCGGTCTCCCCGGACGGCAGGCTGCTCGCGCTGGCCACGGCGCAGGGCCCGCGCCTGTGGGACACCGGGACCGGCACCTGGACCGGCGGCCCGCCCCGCCGGACCGCCGCCCCGTACGACCTGGTCTTCACCCCGGGCGGCGACGGGTATCTCCTGACCGGGACCGGGACCGGGACCCCGACCCGGACCCCGACCCGGACCGGGGTAAGTGGCGGAGCCGGAGCCGGCAGCGGTATCGGCAGCGGCAGCGGCACCGACGCCCGTACCGAGGACGGCGTCGATGACGACCGGGTCGAGCTGAGGTCGGTCGCCGACGGCCGTCCGCTGTCGGTGACGCGGGGCACGGCGGGCGCCGCGAACGTGGCGGTCTTCCCCGACGGCCGCACGGTGGCGACCTGCCCGGTCGGTGGCGCGCCGAGGGTGCGTGAGGCGGGGCGGGTCCTGGCCGGGGACTGGGACCGGGCGCGCGGGATGTGCGGGGAGACGTCGGCGCTTGTGCCCGGCCCGCGCGGCACGACCCGTTTCGCCGCCCTGTCCGGGTCGGGCGTGCGGGTCTGGGACACCGTCACCGGCCGCACGGTCGCGGACCTGCCCGCACCCCTCCCCGCGCACGCGGCCTTCAGCCCCGACGGCGCCTTCCTGGCCACCGCGAACCGCGGCGAGATCTGCGTGTGGCGCCTGGCCGCCCCAGGAACGCCCGTCTTCCACCACGCCCTGAACAACCAGCGCCTGTACGGCGGCCTCGCCTGGGACCCCGGCCGCCCGGTCCTGCGCTACCTGGAGGGCGGCACGGTCCACTCCCTCGACGTGACCGCGCCGACGACCGGCGCCTGGCGGAACCGCCCCCTGGACCGCGTCCTGCTCAGCCCCGACGGCCGCACGCTGGCCACCGCCGAACGCACCGGCACCCACTACACGTTCCGCCTCATGCCGACGAACGGCGCCGAGACGCCGTAGGCGAACGTCGAGCCGTCCGGGCCGGCAGGCGGCGCCGCAGCGGATCACGGTGTGG
>NZ_JARGEF010000479.1:0-2021 GCF_033794725.1 Streptomyces sp. ID05-39B
GCGGTACCCTGACCAGGCACATCCCCCCCCGCCGGACCAGCGACACCCCCCGGCGCACCGAACTCACCCCGAAGGGACACCCCCATGCCGCTCGAAGCCGGCCTCCTGGAGATCCTCGCCTGCCCGGCCTGCCACGCCCCCCTCAAGGAGCAGGACACCGAGCTGATCTGCACCGGCCAGGACTGCGGACTGGCGTACCCGATCCGCGACGGCATCCCCGTCCTCCTCATCGACGAGGCCCGCCGCCCCGCGTAACGGCGCCCACCGCGCCGTACGGGCCGAAGCCGGACGCGAGGCGGCGCACGCGAGACGACTCGCGAGGCGACCGCACCGGCCGGCCGCGCAGCGCACCCGCACACCGACGACCACAGGCGATCGGAGACCTGACGCCATGCTCGACGAATCGCTGCTCGACACGCCGGAGGCCCTGGCCGAGGCGGACCACCGCGCCCTCCTGCGCGGAGCGGCCGAGGCAGGCGCCCGCGTCCGCACCGCCGCCCGGCACGCCACCGAGGCCGGCGTGCACGAGCTGAAACCGGACGGCCGCCCGCGCGCGATCCTCCTCGCGGGCCCCGGCGCCGCCGCCACCTGCGTCGCCGACCTCCTCGGCACCCTCGCAGGCGCCGCCTGCCCGGTCACCCGCCTCGCCCCGGCCGGCGTCGCCCCCGCCGCGGGCGCACTGCGCTGGGAACTCCCCGGCTGGGCCGGCTCCGTGGACCTCCTCATCGTCACCACCCCCGACGGCAGCGAGCCAGGCCTCTCCCTCCTCGTGGAGCAGGCGTACCGCCGCGGCTGCACCGTCGTCGCCGTGGCCCCCGCCGGCTCCCCGCTCGCCGACGCGGCAGGCGCGGCGCACGGCCTGTTCGTACCGATGGCGACCGCCCCCTACGAGCAGGACGAGCAGCCGCCCGTGGCGGCCTCCGCCCCCGGAGTCCTGTGGGCGCTCCTCATCCCCCTGCTCGCCCTCCTGGACCGCATCGCCCTCATCGCCGCCCCGCCCGAGGAACTCGAAAGGGTCGCCGACCGCCTCGACCACATCGCCGAACGCTGCGGCCCGGCCGTCGCGACCTACAGCAACCCGGCGAAGACCCTCGCCGCCGAACTCGCCGACTCCCTCCCCGTGATCTGGACGGAAGGCACCTCCGCCGGCCCCGCGGGCCGCCGCTTCGCCGCCGCGCTCGCCGAACTCGCCGGCCGCCCCTCCCTCGTGGCCGAACTCCCCGAGGCCCTCGCCGCGCACAACGCCCTGCTCGCCGGCCCGCTCGCCGCCGGCGCCGACCCGGACGACTTCTTCCGCGACCGCGTCGAGGAAGCGCCCGCCCTGCACGCGCGCGTGGTGCTGCTGCGCGACCGCCCGATCGGCGGCCTCACCGCCGCCCCGGCCGCCCGCGAACTGGCCCTCAGCCACGACACGCCGATCAGCGAACTGGAACCCGAGGCCGGAGACGAACTCGTGACCCTCGCCGAACTGATCGCCATGACGGATTTCGCCGCCGTTTACCTGGCGCTCGCCTCGGGAGCCTGATCTGACGACGACGGTCCGCGCAGCCCCCGAGGCCCGCAGCGGACCGCCGTCACGGACAGCCGACGACACACGGCGACACGCCGCGGCAGCCGGCAGCACACGGCGGCAACCGGTCGACCGCCGAAGGCAACCGACTGGCCGCCGACAGCTGACCGCCGACAGCCGACCGCCAACAGCCGACCGCGCGGCCGACAGCAGCGGCCGACCGCAGGACAGACAGAACAGGCAGGCAGACACCCGCATGGACCGCCTCGACAACATCATCCGCCCCTACGCCTGGGGTTCCCCCACAGCCATCCCGCACCTGCTCGACGTCGAACCCACCGGCGAACCGCAGGCCGAGATGTGGATGGGCGCCCACCCCGGCGCCCCCTCCCGCACCGGCCGGGGAACCCCCGCAGAGGGCAACGCGGTCCTGTCAACACGCCTCCGCCCCACCACGCACGCGTGAAAACCACAATCCCGGTTCATCCTTCAACAAAAAAAACAAAAAAAA
>NZ_JARGEF010000047.1:0-41009 GCF_033794725.1 Streptomyces sp. ID05-39B
CACCATTACCGCGCGGCCCGGCACGCGGCCCGCGGCCCTCCCGAACCCCCTCCCCAACCCCCCGCAATGCCGGTTTGAGTACCAGCTGATGCCGTACGGGCCAATTGGGGAGTTCCGTCCACTTTGGTCCGCACTGGAACCGAACCCCGGCGTCCGCTCCGGGCTCCGCACGACCGCCCAACGACCGCCGAACGACCGCCGTGCGCCCCTGCGGCAACCCGTTTGGCCGGGGCATTCATGTCGTATGGTCAATGAGGTGTTCCGTCGGCCATTCCAGAGCCGCGCCGGCCGGGACCGACGACCGGGAGGAGCCCCCGTGACGCAGCAGATCCCGTCGACCGAGCCCGAGCTGGCAGGGGTGCGCAACTTCCGGGACGTGGGCGGCCTGCCCACCGTCGACGGCCGGCGCGTCCGCCACGGCGTGCTGTTCCGCAGCGGCCACCTCGCGCACGCCACCGACGAGGACGCCGCGTTCCTCTCCTCGCTGGGCCTGCACACGGTCTTCGATTTCCGCAACGCGGCGGACCAGAAGCTGGAGGGCCCGGACGTCGAGCTGCCGGGCGTCCGCAATGTGAACCTGCCGCTCTCCGACCCGGCGGACGGCGCCGAGTTCTGGAAGATGGTCCGCGAGGGCGACATCGACCAGCTGCGCGAGATCCTCGGCGACGGCAAGGCGGCCGGCCGGATGATCGCCTCCTACCGCTCGATCATGAAGGAGCGCACCGGCGAGCACTCCCGCGTACTGCACTCGCTCGCCGAGGACAGCGTCCCCGCGCTGATGCACTGCGCGGCGGGCAAGGACCGCGCCGGCCTGTCCATCGCCGTGACCCTGCTCGCCCTGGGCGTGGAGCGCGACGCGATCGTGGCCGACTATCTGGAGTCCAACGCCAAGCACCGCCGCTACAAGGTGCGCCGCAGCGGCACCTCCGCCGAGGCCTACTCCCCCGAGGTCATGGAGCTGCTCGGCCCCCTCTTCGACGCCCGCGCCGAATACCTGACGGCCGCGTTCGAGACCGTCGAGGAGACCTGGGGCGGTGTCGACACCTACCTGGAGCAGGGCCTCGGCCTGACCCCCGAGACGCGTGAGCGGCTCCGCGAGCGCCTGCTCGACTGACCACCCGCGCTCCGGGACCGCCCGCTACTGCTTGGCGCCGACCTCGAACAGCAGCCACAGGAACCCGGCGAAGAGATGCCCCACGGCGATGTAGATGATCAGCCGGATCCACAGGCTGCGGGGGAACTTCTCCTCGAAGTCGGTCATGGCGTCTCTCCAGGGGTGGGGCCGAGGCACAGCGTGGCCGTCGGGCTCTGCAACAGGGTGTGGACGAACAGCAGGTCGACCCCGTCGGGGTCCTCGGCGGCGAGACGGTGCGGGGTCAGCGAGTCGAAGTGCGCGCTGTCCCCCGCCCCGAGCACGTGCGTGGTGTCCCCGAGGCGCAGCCGCAGCCGCCCCCGCAGGACGTGCAGCCACTCCTCGCCGGGATGCACGCGCACGATGTCGCCCTGCGAGCCGTACGGCACCTGCACCCGCAGGGCCTGCATGCCCCGCCCGGAGGCGCCGGCCTGCCGGTAGGTCCAGCCGCCCGCGTGGGTCGGTTCCATGCCGGCGGCGCGCACCACGGCGTCCCGGCCGGCGACCGTCTCGCCGAGCAGTTCGGAGACCGTCGTACCGTAGACGCGGGCGAGCGCGAGCAGCATCGGAAGCGAGGGCTGGCGCTGCCCGGTCTCCAGCCGGGAGAGGTGGGCCGGTGACAGCCCGGCGGCGCGGGCCGCGGCCTCCAGGGTGAGGGAGGCGCGCCGGCGCAGGGCGCGGAGCCGGGGAGCGACGACCCCCAGGTCGTCCACCGGTTCGGGCCCGGACTCGGAGTCGGGGTGGCTCATGTGTCCATTCAGCCCGGGTTTTGCCTCTGCGGCAAGTTTGTTGCCTCAGAGGCAAAGGAGATCGAATCCGGGCGTGCGGGCCGGGGCCGGGTAGACCTACCGGTTGGCCACCGCCTGCTTGATCAGCGTCCTGCCGAAGTCCCAGACCAGCCCGCCCCCGTTGTGCGCGTCGTCCATCACCTCGGTGAAGGCGTCCACGAACCGGTCCACCTCCGCCTCGCCCACCACCAGCGGCGGGATCAGCTTGATCACCTCCAGGTGGTCTCCTGAGACCTGTGTGAGGATGCGGTGCCGCTGGAGCAGCGGGACGACGACCATCTGCGCGAACAGGCCCTTGCGGGCCGCCTGGAGCATGGTCCAGCGGCTGCGCAGTTTCAGGGACCGGGGCTTTCCGAACTCGATGCCGATCATCAGGCCCCGGCCGCGGACGTCGGCGAGCAGCTCGTACTTGTCGATCAGCGCCGTGAGGCGGGACTTCAGCAGGTCCCCGGTCAGGCGAGCGCCCGCGACGATCTGCTCGTTCTCCATGACGGACAGCACGGCGAGCCCGGCCGCCATGGCCTGCGCGTTGGACCCGAAGCTCGCCGAGTGGACCAGCACCCGGTCCATGGACGAGTAGACCTTCTTGAAGATCCAGTCCTTGCCGAGGGTGGCGCCGACCGGCACATAGCCTCCGGAGAGCGCCTTGGCGACGCACACCAGGTCCGGTTCGACGCCGTCCTCGTGCTGGTAGGCGTAGAAGTCGCCGGTCCTGCCGAGACCGGTCTGCACCTCGTCGGCGATGAGCAGCGCCCTGTGCCGGTGCAGCAGCTCCTGGGCGGCGCGCAGATAGCCGGGCGGGGCCTCCAGCACACCCTTGCCCTGGATCGGCTCGACGATCAGGGCGGCCACATCGCCCTTCTTCAACTCCCGCGCCAGTGCGTCGAGATCGCCGAGGGGTACGGCGGTGTCGGGGAGCAGCGGCGCGAAGCCGTCCCGGAAGCCGCCCTCGCCGTTGACCGACAGGGAGCCCGTGGTGAGACCGTGGAAGGCGTGGTCGCAGTACAGGATCCTGGGTTTCCCGGTGGCGTAGCGGGCGAACTTCAGGGCTGTCTCGACGGCCTCCGTGCCACTGTTGCCGAAGAACACCCGGTCCAGGTGCGGACTGTGGGCGAGGAGTTTCTCGGCCAGCAGTCCGGGCAGCGGCTGGCAGTCGAAGCGGGTGAGGTCGGCGAGGGAGGCGTCGAGGACGTCGTGCAGCGCCTTGCGCACGACGGGGTGGTGGCGGCCCAGGCCCATCACCCCGAACCCGGCGAGCATGTCCAGGTAGTCGTTGCCGTCGGCGTCCCAGAAGTAGGCGCCCTCGCCCCGCTCGTAGACCTTGTCGAAGCCGATGGTGTGCAGCATGCGTGGCAGTTGGTGGTTGAGGTACCTGCCGTGCAGCTCGTACCGTTCGGCTCCGCGCTCGGCCAGCAGCGCGCCGAGGTCGAACTCCATGCTCATTGCGCTGTCTCCTTGCCCGGACCGCCGGTTGTCTCCGTGGCGGGACCGCGGGTGCTCTCCGTGACGCGTCCGCCGGCTGTTTCGGTCACCCGCCCGCCGCCTGTTTCCGGAACACGTCCGCCCGCTGTTTCCGGAACACGTCCGCCGCCTGTTTCCGTGGCGGTGCCGCCCGCGTCGCGGGCGGCGAGGCTCGCGCTGATCCGTCCGGCGATCTCGACGGGCGTGAGGCCGATGTCGGCGAGCACCTCGGCCCGCTTGGCGTGGGCGAGGAACTGCTCCGGGATGCCGAACCGCCGTACGGGCACGTCGACCTCGGCGTCCCCCAGGGCCAGGGCGACGGCCGAACCCACGCCCGCGGCGCGGCTGTTGTCCTCGACGACGGCCACCAGCCGGTGTGCGGCGGCGAGGCCGGGCAGGGCCGGGTCGACGGGCTTCACCCAGCGGGGGTCCACCACCGTGCAGTCGATGCTCCGGGCCTCCAGCAGTTCGGCGGCCTTCAGACAGACCGGTGCCATGACGCCGACGGCGACCAGGAGGACCTTTGGCGCCGCGCCGCGGTGCAGTACGTCCATGCCGCCGACATGGCCGACAGCCGGGATCCGCGGCCCGACCGACTCCTTCGGGAAGCGGAGCAGGGTGGGCGCGTCGTCCACGGCAACCGCTTCCCTCAGTTGTGCGCGCAGCTGGTCGGCGTCGCGCGGGGCGGCGATCCTGAGGCCGGGAACGACCTGGAGGACGGACATGTCCCACATGCCGTTGTGGGAGGCGCCGTCGACCCCGGTCACCCCGGCGCGGTCGAGGACGAACGTGACCCCGCAGCGGTGCAGGGCCACGTCCATCAGCAGTTGGTCGAAGGCCCGGTTGAGGAAGGTGGCGTAGACGGCGACGACGGGATGCAGGCCCCCGGTGGCCAGCCCGGCCGCGGAGACGGCCGCGTGCTGTTCGGCGATTCCGACGTCCCACACCCGGCCGGGGAAGCGGTCGGCGAACCCGGCGAGACCGACCGGGTGCAGCATGGCCGCGGTGATCGCCACGACGTCGTCGCGCTCCTCGCCGATCCGCACGATCTCGTCGCCGAACACGGACGTCCAGGAGGGGGCGCCGGCCGGGGCGAGCGGCGCGCAGGTCAGCGGGTCCATCACCCCGACGGTGTGGAAGTGGTCCTCCTCGTGCGCGAGAGCGGGCTCGTAGCCGCGGCCCTTCTCGGTGAGGCAGTGCACCAGCACCGGCCCGTGGAAGCGCTTGGCCCGCCGCAGCGCCGACTCGACGGCCCCGACGTCGTGGCCGTCGATGGGACCGACGTACTTCAGGCCGAGGTCCTCGAACATGCCCTGGGGGGCGAAGGCGTCCTTGAAGCCCTTCTTCGCGCCGTGCAGCGACTCGTAGACGGTGTGGCCGACGACGGGCGTGCGCAGCAGTACGTCCTTCCCCCAGGCCAGCACCTTCTCGTAACCGTCGGTGGTGCGCAGGGTGGCCAGGTGGTTGGCGAGGCCGCCGATGGTCGGGGCGTAGGAGCGTTCGTTGTCGTTGACGACGATGATCAGCGGCCGGTCCTTGGCGGCCGCGATGTTGTTGAGCGCCTCCCAGGCCATGCCGCCGGTGAGCGCGCCGTCGCCGATGACCGCGACGACGTGGCCCGTCTCGCCCCGCACCTGGTGGGCCTTGGCGAGGCCGTCGGCCCAGCCCAGGACGGTGGAGGCGTGACTGTTCTCGATGACGTCGTGCTCGGACTCCGCGCGTGAGGGGTAGCCGGACAGGCCGCCCTTGCTCCGCAGCTTGGAAAAGTCCTGACGCCCCGTCAGAAGCTTGTGCACATAACTCTGATGACCGGTGTCCCACAGGATGCGGTCGACCGGCGACTCGAAGACCCGGTGCAGGGCGACGGTCAGTTCCACCACCCCCAGATTGGGCCCCAGGTGTCCGCCGGTCGCGGCGACGGCATGCACCAGGAACTCCCGGATCTCGCCGGACAGTTCGCCGAGTTCCGCCTCGGACAGCGCCTTCAGGTCGCGCGGTTGCCGAATGCTCTCCAGGATCGTCACGCTCGGGCCCCCTCTCGGTCCCTGCTGTTCAACTCACGGTGACGGCCGGCTCCCCCGACGCGACGCCGTCCTGTTCCATCCGCTCGGCGAGCTTCATCGCCTCCTCGATGAGGGTCTCCACGATCTTCGACTCGGGGACGGTCTTGACGACCTCGCCCTTCACGAAGATCTGCCCCTTGCCGTTGCCGGAGGCGACCCCCAGGTCCGCCTCCCGTGCCTCGCCGGGGCCGTTGACCACACATCCCATGACCGCGACGCGGAGCGGGACCTCCATGCCCTCAAGGCCTGCCGTCACCTCGTCGGCCAGCTTGTAGACGTCGACCTGGGCCCGGCCGCAGGACGGGCAGGAGACGATCTCCAGCCCTCGCTGCCTGAGGTTCAGCGACTCCAGGATCTGGATGCCGACCTTGACCTCCTCCACGGGCGGCGCGCTCAGCGACACCCGGATCGTGTCCCCGATGCCCTGCGAGAGCAGGGCGCCGAAGGCCACGGCCGACTTGATCGTCCCCTGGAACGCCGGACCGGCCTCGGTCACCCCGAGATGCAGCGGGTAGTCGCTGCGGGCGGCGAGCTGACGGTAGGCCTCGACCATCACGACCGGGTCGTTGTGCTTGACGGAGATCTTGATGTCGCCGAAGCCGTGCTCCTCGAAGAGCGACGCCTCCCACAGAGCGCTCTCGACGAGCGCCTCCGGGGTGGCCTTGCCGTACTTGTGGAGCAGGCGGAGGTCCAGCGACCCGGCGTTGACCCCGATACGGATCGGGGTGCCGTGCTCCTTCGCGGCCTTCGCGATCTCCTTGACCTTGTCGTCGAACTGCTTGATGTTGCCCGGATTGACGCGGACCGCCGCGCAGCCCGCCTCGATCGCGGCGAACACGTACTTCGGCTGGAAGTGGATGTCCGCGATCACCGGGATCTGCGACTTACGGGCGATGGTCGCCAGGGCGTCCGCGTCGTCCTGCGTGGGGCAGGCGACCCGGACGATCTGGCAGCCGGAAGCCGTCAGCTCGGCGATCTGCTGGAGCGTCGCGCCGATGTCCGACGTACGGGTCGTCGTCATCGACTGCACCGACACCGGGGCGCCGCCCCCGACCGCCACCGGCCCGACCTGGATCTGCCGCGCCACGCGCCGCGCTGCGATCGGCCGGACCGGCACCTCGGGGATGCCCAGGGCAACGGCGGTCATGGCCCTACTCGCGGTTTCCGGAGACGGTCTCGCGCATGGCGCGCAGCGACTCCTTGAGCGAGCCCATGGTGGCGAGGACGGCGGTGGGCTCGTAGCCGCAGTGCGCCATGCAGTTGGCGCAGCGCGGGTCCTTGCCGCGGCCGTACTTGTCCCAGTCGGTCTCCTCGATCAGCTCCCGGTACGTCGGCACGTAGCCGTCGCTCATCAGGTAGCAGGGCCGCTGCCAGCCGAAGAGGGAGTAGTTCGGGATCGCCCAGGCCGTGCACGGGAAGTCGACCTTGCCCTCCAGGAAGTCCAGGAAGAGCGGCGAGTGGTTGAGCCGCCAACGGCGCCGGTTGCCGCCGGAGAAGGCCTTCTTGAACAGCTCGCGGGTCTGCTCCACGCCGAGGAAGTGCTCCTGGTCGGGGGCCTTCTCGTAGGCGTAGGCGGGCGAGATCATCATCTCGTCGACCTTGAGGTCGTCGTTGAGGAAGTTGAGCACCTCGATGATGGTCTGCGGGGTGTCGGTGTTGAAGAACGTCGAGTTGGTGGTGACCCGGAAGCCGCGCCGCTTGGCCTCCTTCATCGCCTCCACGGCCTCGTCGAACACCCCCTCCTTCGCCACGGACTCGTCGTGCCTCTCGCGCAGGCCGTCGATGTGCACGGCGAACGCGAAGTAGGGCGAGGGCGTGAACTTGTCCATCTTCTTGCGCATCAGCATGGCGTTGGTGCAGAGGAAGACGTACTTCTTCTTCGCCACCAACTGCCGCACGATCTCGTGGATCTGAGGGTGCATCAGCGGTTCGCCGCCGGCGATGGAGACCATCGGCGCACCGGACTCGAGCACGGCGCCCACGGCCTGGGCGACGGGCATGCGCTGCTTCAGCACACCGGCCGGGTGCTGGATCTTGCCGCAGCCCTCGCACGCCAGGTTGCAGGCGAAGAGGGGTTCCAGCTCGACGATGAGCGGGAACTTCTCCCGCTTGCGGAGCTTTTGTTCAGCCAAGTATGTAGCGACCTTGATGGACTGGCGCAGCGGCATTGCCATCTGGCTCACCTCCGGGGGAGCAGCACATTGCGGTGCCATTCGAAGAATGCAGGCAGGACGGAACGAAGGACGCGGAATGCCGATATTCCACCGCGCACCGTGCCGATCCGGACGAGTTCATGTTCAGGAGCGTCCACGACCACCCGGACGGCCGCAACCGGGCGCACGCCCGCGCGGACGGCGCTCAAAAGCGTGGCCGCCGACTCCATGTCGACCGCGATCGCGCCGGTGGCGAGCAGATCGGACCGCTCCGGCCCGCGCACCACGTGGTCGGAGCCGGTCAGCGGGCCGGTGTGGACGGTGCGCCCTGGCAGGGTGCGCACGAGTTCCTTGACGAGCAGGTCGGTGTTCACGCACGGCACGGTGCCGAGCGGGTCGCGGGTCTCCTCGGCGACGACGAGGTCGCCGGGGTGCATGCCGGGGGCCAGTCCCGCGCAGAAGCCGGTGGCGAGCACGGCCGCCCCGCCGAGCACCGGGTCGGCGAGGACCCGGGTGACGGAGCGCTCGGCCGCCTTCGGCCCCATGCCGGTGCGCAGGACGGTCACCGGCCCGCCGGCCCCGCCGCGGTCGCCCATGCGCAGCGCGAGGTGCTCGATGCCGAGCGCGCAGGCGATCAGCAGCGGGGCCGGGGCGGGCTGGACGTTCATCAGCTCCCCTCGGCCTTGACGGGATCCGGCACCTTCGCGGCGAGCGGCTCGCCGTGGACGTACCGGCCGAGCGCGGTCAGCGGGAAGACCTGCCGGTACAGGTGGTAGTTGATGGAGAAGTCCCAGGGGAACCCGGTGCCGGTGAACTGGGGCTCGTCCCAGGAACCGTCCTCGCGCTGGGTCTCGGCGAGCCAGGCGATGCCCCGCTCGACGGCCCTGGAGTCCTTCTCCCCCGCCGACAGCAGCGCCATGAGCGCCCATGCGGTCTGGGAGGCGGTGGAGGCGCCCCGGCCGCTCCAGCGCGCCGGGTCCTGGTAGGAGCGCAGGTCCTCGCCCCAGCCGCCGTCCTCGTTCTGTACGCGCTCCAGCCAGCCGACCGCCCGCCGGATCGCCGGGTGCCGGGCGGGCAGTCCGGCGGCGGTGAGCGCCGGCACCACCGAGCCGGTGCCGTAGATGTAGTTGACGCCCCAGCGCCCGAACCACGAGCCGTCCGGCTCCTGTTCGGCGAGCAGCCAGCTGACGCCGCGCCGGGTGCGCGGATCGTGGGAGAGGCCCTCGAACGCGAGCATCTCCACGACGTGCGCGGTGACGTCCGCGGACGGCGGGTCGATGACCTCGCCGAAGTCGCAGAACGGCAGCCGGTTGGGGAAGGGGCTGGTGTTGTCCACGTCGAAGGCGCCCCAGGCGCCGTTCCTGGACTGCATGCCGAGGTTCCAGCGCACCCCGCGTCCGATCGCGCTCTCCACCCGGTCCGGGTCGTGGTGGCGGACCCGGCGCAGCGCGAGGACCACCTCGGCGGTGTCGTCGATGTCGGGGTAGTTGTCGTTGTGGAACTCGAAGGCCCAGCCCCCGGGCGGGAGCTGGGGCCGCCGCACGGACCAGTCGCCGGGCCGCACGATCTGCTCGCCCAGCATCCAGTCGGCCGCCTTGACCAGTTGGGGGTGGTCGGCCGGCACCCCCGCGTCGGCCAGCGCGATGGTGGCGAGGCAGGTGTCCCACACGGGTGACTGGCAGGCCTCGACCATCCGGGCCCCGTCCTCGCGCCACACCGCGTACCGGTCCAGTGACTTCAGTCCCTCCCGCATCACGGGGTGTTCGAGGTCGTAGCCGAGCAGGTACAGGGCGATGACCGAGTACACGGCCGGCGGCTGGATGCCGCCCCAGCAGCCGTCGTTCTCCTGCCGCTCGATGATCCAGCGGGCGGCGGAGTTCAGGGCCGCCCCCCGCAGTCTGCGCACCGCGACCCTGCGGTAGCCGCGCACCACCTTGTCCAGCCGCTGGAACAGTCCGTCCCAACTGGCCAACGGGGCCGGCGGTCTGGGCGGGTTGGGATCGGCCGGGTCGGTGTGCAGTTCGTCGAGCGGGAAGGGCGCCGGACGCACCGGACGCTTCGCCGAGACGACGGTGAGCGGCACGATGGTCTGCCGGGCCCAGCAGCCGAAGTTGTAGATGCTGAGCGGGAACCACTTCGGGAAGTAGAGGAGTTCCGGCGGGAGTTCGGGCAGGTCGTCCCATTTCCACCAGCCGAACAGCGCTAGCCAGATCCGGGTGAAGACCCGGGCGGCGGCGATCCCGCCCTGGTCGCGGACCCAGGCGGAGGCCTTCGCCATGTGCGGCGCCTCGGGCGCGTCCCCGGCCAGCCGCAGGGCGACGTACGCCTCGATCGTGGCGGAGAGTTCGCCGGGGCCGCCGTGGAAGGTGGCCCAGGTGCCGTCCGCGCGCTGCTCGCCGCGGATGAAGAGAGCGGCGGCGCGGGTCGTCGACTCGTCCTGGATGCCCAGGAACTGACGGAGCAGCAGGTCCTCGGCGTCCATGCTGACGTTCGTCTCGAGGTCGCCCTTCCACCAGCCCTCGACGTCCTGCCGGGCGAGCAGGAAGTCGGCTCCGCGCTGCACCGCGCGCACGGCGGCTTCTTGTACCCCGGCCGCCGCGGGGATGTCGATACGGGTTTCGCTGGCCGCGGCAGCGCGGGGCGGGAGGGCCCCGGTGCTTCCGTCGGTCGTCGCTGTCATGGCTTCCCCTTCGTGCAGTGTGCATGGCGTTGCGTCTGCTGTGGGTCCGCCGTCGGCCGGTGCGTCTCTTCCCGCGACACCGGCCGGCGACTACGCGAGGGCTATTCGACCGATAGTGATCATCTCTTTCGTACGACGACGAAGTCGGCGAGCGCCGTGAACCGGTCCCGGACCTGCTCGGGCATGTCGACGGCGTTCAGGGCTTCGATGGCGACGGCGTGCTGACGGCGTGCCTCACCGGCGGTCCACTCGCGGCCGCCGGCTGCCTCGATGAGCGCGGCGCGGGCCGCGAACTCCTCCTCGGAGAAGTTCTCGAAGTCGCTGCGCTTGGCGTCGGCGGCGAGCATCTCCGCGAGCTGCTCGGAGGCGGGTCCGCCGGCGTCCAGCGCGGCCACGACCGGCAGGGACTTCTTGCGCTGGCGCAGATCGCTCCAGGTCTGCTTGCCGGTGGCCTCCGGGTCGCCCCAGATGCCGAGGAGATCGTCGACGGCCTGGAAGGCGAGGCCGAGGTGGTGGCCGTAGCGCTCCAGGGTGTCGGCGGTGTGCGCGTCCGCGCCGCCGAGCACCGCGCCGATCGAACTGGCGCAGGCCAGCAGGGCGCCGGTCTTGTTGCCCTCCATCTCCAGGCACTCCTCGACGCTGACGCGGTCGCGGTGCTCGTAGGAGATGTCCTGGGCCTGGCCGTCGATCAGGGCGCGGGAGGCGGTGGTCAGCCGACGGGCGGCCCGGCCCGCCTCGACCGTGCCGAGTTCGAGGAGGACCTCGCCCGCGAGGGCGAACAGGGCGTCACCGACCAGGATGGCCTGGGCGGGGCCGTGCACCTTCCAGACGGTGTCGCGGTGGCGGCGCTGCTCGTCGCCGTCCATCAGGTCGTCGTGCAGGAGCGAGAAGTTGTGGACCAGTTCGACGGCGACCGCGCCGGGCACGCCCACCTCGGGCGCGGCGCCGGTGACCTCCGCGGAGAGCACCGCGAGCGCGGGGCGTACGGCCTTGCCGCCGTCTCCGTCGGTCGGGTTGCCCGCGGCGTCGATCCAGCCGAAGTGGTAGGCGGCGACCGTGTCCATGGGAGGCGCCAGGCGGTCGACGGCGGCGCGCAGCACCGGTGTGGCCAGGGTCCGGCCGCGCTCCAGCAGTGCGGTCACGTCCACCGCGGTCCTCCTGGCGGCCTTCTCGGCCGGGGGCACAGTGGGCACAGTTTCTCCTCTTGTCGCGGTACCGGAGGGGGTGCGGGGGTGTGCCGAGCCGTGCTGATCGAACGTCACCGGGTCCCACCTCGCAGTGGAACACCGGGGTCCTCCGGTTCTTGGCCGGGGGTCCGGGGGTTGTCCCCCGGGACGATGCAGTAGGCGGCCTCCTCGACGGCGAAGAGGCGGCGGGGGCGGGGCCGGCCGAGGGCGCCGAGGGCGGCGTCCGCCGCGCTCACGCCGCTGCGGACCGCACTCTCCATGGTCGCGGGCCACCCTGTGGCGGTCCACGCTCCGGCCAGGTACAGGCCGGATGCCTTGGTGCGGGCGCCGGGCCTGAGCCGTCCGACGCCGGGTGTGGGAGCGAAGGTGGCCGTGCGCTCCCGGGTCACGAAGAAGTCCCGCACCGTGGCGCCGCGGGCGGCGGGCAGCAGCCGCTCCAGTTCGGGCAGGTAGCGCTCGCGCAGGGCGGCGACGGGTGCGTCGATGTCCTCGTGCGCGGCGGACTGCGAGACGGCCAGGTACTGCCCCTCGGTCAGCCCGGAGGCCTCGGTGCGGTCGAAGACCCATTGCAGGGGCGTGCCGAGCGCGGTGAGGAAGGGCACGTCGAGCACCTTGCGGTCGTAGACGACGTGCACGTTCAGGATCGGCGCCGTCCCGATCTCCAGGAGCCGCTCGGGGTGCTCGAGCGCCCCGGCCGGCAGCAGGTCGTACGTCTCGCGCTGCGGTACGGCGAGGACGACGGCGTCCGCGCGGAGCGTCTCGCCGGGCACCTCGACGCTCCAACCGCCGTTGTCCTCTGGGGAGATGGAGGTGACGCGGGTGCGTACCCCGGTGCGCACGCCCGCGGAGTCGAGGGCCTTGCGGGCGAGCCGGTCGTGCAGGTCGCCCAGCGGGACATGGGCCCAGCCGATGTCGGCGGCGCCCGGGTCGGACAGCAGGCCGGTCTTGAAGACCATCGCGGCGAGTGCCAGGGAGCTGTCGCCCGCGACGGCGTTGAGGGTGGCGACCCCGACCAGGTCCCACAGCGCCTCGACGGCGCGCGCCGACTGACCGTGCGCGGTCAGCCAGTCGCCGAAGTTTCGTGCGTCCAGGGCCGGGTCGGCGAGGTCGAGTCCCTTGAGCGCGAGCGCGGCCCGGCCGACCCTGGCGCGGTCGGCGAGCGAGAGATGCGGATACGTGGCGAGGCTGCGCCCCAGATGGAGGGGGACCGGCAGCGCGTCGCGCCGCAGTCTGCCGAGCCGTCGTCCCTCGGGCTTGGCGAGGTCGACGACGGGCACGTCGAGACGGTTCTGGATCGGTGCCAGCGCCGTGCCCTCGATACGGTCGAGGAACCAGCGGTAGGCGGTGCAGCAGCGCAGGTACACGTGCTGGCCGTTGTCGACGGTGAGTCCGTCGCGCCGGAAGGAGAAGGCCAGGCCGCCGAGGCGGGGCCGGCCCTCCAGTAGGGTGACGCGCACGCCCGCGTCGGCGAGCGTGAGCGCGGCGGTGATGCCGGCGAGCCCGCCGCCGATCACGACGGCGTGCCGCCCGGCGTTCTCCGCGATGTCGGAGTGCGGCTCGTCGCTCATCGTGCACCCTCCCCTGTGCGTCCACCGTGACGGTCGAACTCTGCACGGCGGACCGTCGCAGTCAGGGACGCCGCGCCGCGGCGGAGGGTTGCGTGCCGTTTTTCTCCGGCGGCATCGCCCTGTTCCCTCGCGTCGTCTCCCCGCGGGTCCATCAGATCTGCCTCCTGCCGGCCAGCCGGGACACATGGCGGGTGTCCAGACCGGAGAGGCCGCGGACGGCGACGTACGCCTTCTCCCGGCCGGGGAGGGAGACCCGGCCGCGCAGGACGGCCTCCGGGTCGCGCTCGATACGGTCGAGGAGGCGGCGGTAGATGCCGGCCATCGCGGCCACGCAGGCGCCGCTGCGCCGGTCGAGCAGGGGAAGCAGCCGGTATCCCTCGGCGAACAGGGCGCGGGCCCGTCGCACCTCGAAGTGCACGAGGCCCGCGAAGTCGGAGCCCTCCGGCGGCCGCGGCCCGTCGAACCCGGCCGAGCAGCCGAACTTGGCGAGGTCGTCGGCGGGCAGATAGGTGCGCCCGCCGACGGCGTCCTCGCGGACGTCGCGGAGGATGTTGGTCAACTGGAGGGCGAGGCCGAGGGTGTCGGCGTACTCCGGTGCCCGGTCGCCGCCGCGCGCCCCCGGTTCCGTACCGAACACGCCCAGGGAGAGCCGCCCGATGGCGCCCGCCACACAGCGGCAGTACGTCCTCAGGTCGTCCCAGGTCTCGTAGGTCTCGCCGCGGACGTCCATCAGGACGCCGTCGATCAGTTCGTCCAGGCCGCCCAGCGGGATCGGGAAGGCCTTCGCCGCGTGCGCGAGGGCGACCGCGACGGGGTCGGTGTCGTCCTCCTCGACCTCGCCCGCGCGGGCCCGGGTGAGCAGCGCGCGCGTGTCCTCCAGCCGGGCGCTCTTGACGTCGCCGTCCAGCGCGCCGTCGCCGATGTCGTCGACGCGGCGCGAGAACGCGTACAGCGCCGACATCGCACGGCGCTTCGCGGTGGGCAGCAGCCGGATGCCGTAGGCGAAGTTGCGCGCCTGCTGTCCGGTGACGGTCTCGCAGTAGCCGTAGGCGGCGAGTACCGGTGCTGACACGGGTGGCGGTGACTCCACGGTCCGGATCACCCCTTTCCTCGCAGGGTCACGCCCGCCTCGCGCAGCAGCCGGAGCCTGCCGGGCTTGGGCGGGCCGGGAAGAACGTCGTGCTGGACGGCGGCGATCGC
Source organism: Streptomyces sp. ID05-39B (assembly GCF_033794725.1). Classification (NCBI taxonomy): domain Bacteria; kingdom Bacillati; phylum Actinomycetota; class Actinomycetes; order Kitasatosporales; family Streptomycetaceae; genus Streptomyces; species Streptomyces sp. ID05-39B. The sequence continues at coordinate 14,233 of NZ_JARGEF010000047.1, forward strand.
GTGGAGCGCCGCCCTTCCGCCGGCCACGAAGCCGGCGAGCAGCAGCCTCAGCCTTCCGTGGACGCTCCCTACGAGGGGGGCGCCTTCGTCCAGGAGGTCGCGGGCGCGCTGGGCTTCGAAGGCGACCAGGGCGCGCAGCGAGGCGCCCGCGGTGGCCGCGGCGAGATCCGCCTCCTGGACATGGAATCGCTTCATGTCCGTGGCGGGAAGGTAGACGCGGTCGCGGCCGAGGTCCTCGGCCACGTCCTGGAGGTGCTCGACGATCTGCAGCGCGGTGCAGATCGCGTCGGAGCGGCGGACGCGCTCGGGGGTCGCGGTGCCGGTGACGGCGAGGACCAGCCGGCCCACGGGGTTGGCGGACAACTCGCAGTAGGCCAGCAGGTCGTCGTAGGTCTCGTACCGGGTGACGAGCTGGTCCTGGCGGTTGGCGGCGATCAGGCCGAGGAAGGGCTCGGGGGTGAGCGAGCGGCGGCGCACGGTGGGCTGGAGGCGGCGCAGCAGGGGGTGGCGGGGCGTGCCGTCGAAGACGCGCCGCAGGTCGGCCTCGAAGGCGTCGAGGAGGACCAGCCGGTCCTCGGCCTCACCGGCCGGCACGCCGAGCAGGCGGGCGTCGGCGCCGCCGGGCGCCAGGTCGCCGTCACCGATGTCGTCGACGAGGCGGGCGAAGCCGTACACGGCGACCAGGTCCTCGCGCCAGTCCCGCGGCAGGAAGAAGGGGGCCACGGGGAAGTTCTCGTCCGCGGCCTTGGCGAGGGTGCCGCGCTCCGCGTCCGCGGTGTCCGTCGCCGTCATCGTCGACTGCCCGGGGCAGGGACGGCACGGCTTGCGCTGAGCAGGGGAGTTTCCGTAGCCATTGCCGTCACATCTCCCGTTCTACACCGACAACCCGACACCCACTATTTCGGACACGCCGCCCAGCCGCCCGCGCGGCAGCCGTGGCTGGGGGTGTCGCGCATTATCGCCCCACTTGGCGCGTTTCGGGACCCGCTACAGCTTACGTTGTACAACGCGACGAGGTTCGCGCGGGTGTCCCGCAGATCACAACAACACACCGATTGGCGTCAAGCTTCCTACGGCGGGCAGGAGTTGACGCTTCCTTTGCAGACGTGGGGCCCCGCCGGACAGTTCCGGCGGGGCCCGGGCGCCGCCGGGTCACTTCGCGGAGAACTTCTCGTACTCCCGCAGGACCTCTTCGGTCGGTCCGTCCATGCGCAGCTCACCGCGCTCCAGCCACAGCACGCGGTCGCAGGTGTCGCGGATCGACTTGTTGCTGTGGCTGACCAGGAACACCGTGCCGGCCTGCCGGCGCAGTTCCCGGATGCGTTCCTCGGAGCGCCCCCGGAACTTCGCGTCGCCGGTGGCCAGCGCCTCGTCGATCATCAGGACGTCGTGGTCCTTGGCGGCGGCGATGGAGAACCGCAGCCGCGCCTGCATGCCGGAGGAGTAGGTGCGCATGGGCAGGGTGACGAAGTCGCCCTTCTCGTTGATGCCGGAGAAGTCGACGATCTCCTGGTAGCGCTCCTTGATCTGCTCCCGGGACATGCCCATGGCCAGGCCGCCGAGGACGATGTTGCGCTCGCCGGTGAGGTCGTTCATGAGGGCGGCGTTCACGCCGAGGAGAGAGGGCTGGCCGTCGGTGTAGACCTTGCCGCTCTCCGGCGGCAGCAGGCCGGCGATGGCGCGCAGCAGCGTCGACTTGCCGGAGCCGTTGGAGCCGATCAGGCCGATGGCCTCGCCGCGGTGGGCGACGAAGGAGACGCCGCGCACCGCGTGCACCTTGCGCACGCCCCGCTCCTCGCCGCTGCGCTTGACGATGCGGCTGAGGGCGGCGGTGGCGCTGCCCTTGCCCGTCCGGGCGCCGTGGACGCGGTAGACGATGTGCACGTCCTCGGCGATGACGGTGGGGACCCGGGTGCCCGGTGCCTGCTCAGCCACGGCCGTACCTCTCCTCCGCCTGCCAGAAGTAGACGAAGCCGCCGACCGCGAACAGCACCGCCCAGCCGCAGGCGACGGCCCACACGTGCTGGGGCAGGTACGCGGAGCCGTAGCCGTCGATGAGGGCGAAGCGCACCAGGTCCATGTAGATGGCGGCCGGGTTCCACTGCAGGACGCTCGCCATCCACTGCGGCCTGTCGGCGAGGAAGACGGGGATGGAGAACATGACGCCGGAGGCGTACATCCAGGTCCGCATCACGAACGGCATCAGCTGCGCCAGGTCCGGGGTCTTCGCGCCGGCCCGCGCGAACACCAGCGCCAGACCGGTGTTGAAGCAGAACTGGAGCACCAGCGCGGGGATGATCAGGAGCCAGGAGGCGTCCGGGTAGCTGCCGAAGCCGATCACGACCAGGAACAGCACGGCCATCGAGTACAGCAGCTGCTGGAGCTGCTGGAGCGCGAAGGAGATCGGCAGCGCGGCCCGCGGGAAGTGCAGGGCGCGGACCAGGCCGAGGTTGCCGGAGATCGCGCGGACACCGCTCATCACCGAGGACTGCGTGAAGGTGAAGACGAACACGCCCGTGACGAGGAACGGGATGTACACCTCCTTCTCCATGCCGCGGCCGGCGTCGAGGATCATGCCGAAGATCAAGAAGTACACGACGGCGTTCAGCAGCGGGGTGGCCACCTGCCACAGCTGCCCCAGCTTGGCCTGGCTGTACTGGGCGGTCAGCTTCGCCTGGGAGAAGGCCAGGATGAAGTGACGGCGCCCCCAGAGCCGGGCGACGTACTCCCGCAGCGAGGGCCGGGCACCGCTCACGGCCAACCCGTACTTGGCGGCCAGCTGCGCCGCCGTGAGGCCCTCGTCGGGCGAAGGCGGTGCACTCACCGCGACTGCGCCGTCATGCGTTGTCTCACTCACCAGTAGGAAACCTTCGTCTTCGGGATGCTCGGCCTGAACCGGGGCCGGCACGTGCCGGGGGGCCGCTGGACGGCCCGGGGCTCTCGGGGACGAGCTTGTCAGATGACGGGAGGCCGGCCCAGTCGGGTCAGCCGCCACACCGTACGCCACTTCATGGGCCTGCGCGGTCCGCACGATGTGGTCCACCCTTCCCGGAAACCACCGAACCACGCCTTCAGGGCCGAGCGCGAGGGGCGGCGCACCAGAGTGAGCAGCAGCCAGACCCCGAGGTAGACCGGGACCAGGGGCGCGGGGAGGTTGCGGCGGGCCAGCCAGACCCGGTTGCGGGCGACCATGCGGTGGTAGACCGCGTGCCGCGAGGGCGCGGTCGTCGGGTGGTGCAGCACCATGTCGGACCGGTAGTCGATCATCCAGCCCGCGTCGAGGGCCCGCCACGCCAGGTCGGTTTCCTCGTGGGCGTAGAAGAACGCGTCCGGGAGAGCGCCGACCTCGGCGAGGACCTGGGTGCGCACCGCGTTGGCGCCGCCGAGGAAGGTGGTGACACGGGAGGAGCGCATCGGGTCGGCGGCCCGCAGCCGGGGCACGTGGCGGCGCTGGGTGACCCCGGTCTCGGGGTCGGCGATGCGGAAGCTGATGATGCCCAGCCCGGAGTCGGCCGCGAAGGCCTCGCGGCACAGCCGGGCGGTGTCGTGCCGGGCGAGCAGCCCGTCGTCGTCGAGGAACATCAGGACGTCGACGTCACGCCCGCTGGGGCCGAAGGCCTCGATGCCGACGTTGCGGCCGCCGGGGATGCCGAGGTTCTCGGGCACCTCGACGGTGCGCACGTGCGTGGAGAACTCGGTGACGTCGGGGACCGGAGAGCCGTTGCCGACCACGACGACCTCGACCGGGTCGCCGTCCTGCTGGGCGATCGAGTCGAGCAGCGCACGCAGTTCCTCGGGGCGGTTGCCCATGGTGATGACGACCGCGCCGACCTTCATGGGCGCGCTCATCGCAGCCTGCTCGACGCGAGGATGGACACCAGGTGCAGCACGGTCTGGAGCAGCGCGATGCCGGCCAGGACGGCGACGCCGAGCCGGGAGAAGAAGAGGTCCCCGCGCGTCTGGTCCACGATCGCCAGGACCAGGATGAGCAGCGAGGCCTCCATCCCGAGGACCAGGCGGTGGAACTTCAGCGCGGCGGCGGCCCGGCGGGCCAGCGCCATGCCGGAGGAGCGCGGCTCGGACGCCGTCTCCTTGACCGGCGGCAGTCCGCTCTGGTGGCGGGCGACGCCGACGAGGTCGGTCTCCGCCTTGATCAGGATGGCGCCGAGCGCGGCCAGCGTGCCAAGGAACGCCCACAGCCAGTCGATACGGCCGCTGCCCCACAGGTCGGCGGCGCGCAGGCCGAACCCGACGAGCACGGCTGCGTCGGTCAGGTAGGCGCCGACCCGGTCGAGGTAGACGCCGCCGAGCGAGTACTGCTTCTTCCAGCGGGCGATCTCACCGTCGACGCAGTCCAGCAGCAGGTACATCTGCACGCAGACCAGGCCGAGCACGGCGCCCGTGATCCCCGGCACCAGCAGGGCCGGGGCCGCGAGCACGCCGAAGACGGTCATCAGGTACGTGAGCTGGTTGGGCGTGACCCTGGTGTTGACCAGGTAGCGGTCGACCCGCAGGGACACCTCACGCATGTAGAGGCGGCCCATCCAGTGCTCACCGCTGCGCCGGTCCTTCACCCCCGGAGGGTGGACGACCGGTCTGAGTTCAGCTACCGATGGCCTTGACATAGTCGGCGTAGGTGTCCTTGATCTGTTCGGTCTTGAGGTCGAGGTGTTCGAGGATCGTGTAGCGGCCGGGGCGGGTCTGCGGGGCGAACTCCACGACCTCGACGAACTCGTCGGTCGTGAAGCCGATCTCGTCGGGCAGCACCGGCAGTCCGTGCCGGCGCAGCACCTCGGCCATGTACGCGGACTCCTCGTGGGCTCCGCGCAGGTACATCGCGAAGGCCGCGCCCAGTCCGCACTGCTCGCCGTGGGCGGCGGCGCGCTTGGGGTACAGCAGGTCGAAGGCGTGGTTGATCTCGTGGCAGGCGCCGGAGGACGGGCGGGAGTCGCCGGACACCGACATCGCGATGCCGCTGAGGACGAGCGCCTCGGCGAGCACCTGGAGGAAGCCGGTGTCGCCGATGCCGCCGGGATGCCTGAGGACCGCCTCGCCGGCCTGCCGGGCGATGGCGGCGGCGAGGCCGTCGATCTTCTCGCCCGTGACGCGGTGGGCCAGTTCCCAGTCGGCGATCGCCGAGATGTTGGAGACGGCGTCGCCGATGCCGGCCCGCACGTAGCGCACCGGTGCCTCGCGGATGACGTCCAGGTCGATCACGACCGCGATCGGGTTCGGGACCCCGTAGGAGCCCCGGCCCGCGTCGTTGTCGAGGGTGGCGACCGGGGAGCACAGGCCGTCGTGCGCGAGGTTCGTCGGTACGGCCACGAGCGGGAGGCCCACCCGGGCCGCGGCGAACTTGGCGCAGTCGATGATCTTGCCGCCGCCCAGGCCCACGACGGCGTCGTAGTGGCCGGCCTTCATGCCACCGGCGAGCTGCACGGCGTCGTCGAGGGTCCCGCCGCCGACCTCGTACCAGGTGGCGCCGGGCAGGGAGGGGCTGAGGCGCTCGCGCAGCCGGGCACCCGAGCCGCCGCTGACGGCGATCGCGAGCTTGCCCGAGTGCGAGATGCGCTCGTCGGCGAGGACCCCCACGAGGTCGTCGAGGGCACCCGGACGGATGTCGACGACGACCGGGGAGGGGATCAGCCGGGTCAGTACTGGCACGCGATCTCCCGTCCACGGGCGAGGTCGTCGTGGTTGTCGATCTCGACCCAGCTGACGTCGCCGATCGGGGCCACGTCGATCCGGAAACCGCGGTTGACCAGTTCCTGGTAACCGTGCTCGTAGAACTGCTGCGGGTCGGTCTCCCACACCGTCTTCAGCGCGTCGGCCAGCTCGGGGGCGGCGTCGCCCTCGATGAGGGTGACGCCGATGTACTCGCCGGTGGCCTCGGCGGGGTCCATCAGCTTGGTGATCTTCGTCATGCCCTTCTCGGGGTCGACGACGACCTTCATCTCCTCGTCCGCGAGGGACTTCACGGTGTCGAGGGCGAGGATGATCTTCTTGCTGCCGTCGCGGGCGGCGAGCAGGGTCTTCTCGACGGAGACCGGGTGCACGGTGTCGCCGTTGGCGAGGATCACACCGTCCTTGAGGGCGTCCCGCCCGCACCACAGGGAGTAGGCGTTGTTCCACTCCTCGGCCTTGTCGTTGTCGATGAGGGTCAGCTTGAGGCCGTACTTCGCCTCCAGGGCCGCCCTGCGCTCGTACACGGCTTCCTTGCGGTAGCCGACGATGACCGCGACCTCGGTCAGACCGATCTCGGCGAAGTTGCCGAGGGTCAGGTCCAGCACCGTGGGCTCGCCCTCTACGCCCAGGGGTCCCACCGGCACCAGCGCCTTGGGCAGGGTGTCGGTGTAGGGGCGTAGACGGCGTCCGGCGCCGGCAGCCAGCACGAGGCCGATCATGCGGGTTCTCCTTCATCGTGTACGGACGGGGCGCCTGCCCGGTGGGCGGCGACCCAGAAGCGGACGCTCTCGGCGATCACCACGAGGGCGATGGCCACGGCGAGGACCGTGAGGGCGACCGTGAACTGCCGGGCGGTGAGCACCGCGGCCGAGGCGGCCACGAGCAGTGTCCGCCCCTCCTGTCCCCCGACCGCGCGCACCAGCCAGGCCGGCGGCGATCCGGCGTTGCCGCGGATGCGGTACACCGTGTCGTAGTGATGGTAGGCGACGGCGGCAACCAGCCCGAAAGCCGCCGGCAGCGCTCCGTTCACGTCCGCCTTCGCCGCGAGGATCAGCACCGTGCCGTACTCGGCGGCGCGGAACACGGGCGGGACGAGCCAGTCGAGGGAGCCCTTGAGCGGGTGCTCGACGGCTTCGGCGGACAGCAGGACATAGGCACCGGCCATCAGCACGACCCACCAGCTCGGGCCCCACATCCAGGCGCCGAGCGTGACGAACACGGCGCCGACGACGGCGCTGAGGGTCGCCGTGGGACGGGGCCCGCCGGGCAGGAGACGGGCCAGCGCGGCGGCCATCGGCCCGCTGTCCGCGAGGTCGGCCAGGGCCTGGGCCGCCCGGTCCGTGCGGCGCGCCTTGCGGGTCAGGGAGCGCAGGACGCGGCCCGCCGTGGTGTACGTGGCGGCGAAGGCGCAGCCGACGAGCAGGACGGAGAAGGTGACGCGCGGGGTCGTGACCGCGGTGAGGACGGCGATCATGGCCCATCGTTCGCCGATGGGCAGGACTATCATCCGGCGCACCCAGACCGTCCAGCCGACGCTGTCCAGCCTGCCGGAGAGGGCGGCGGTGGGGCTGGTGTTGGCGGCGGTGCTGTCGGCGTTCGCCTCGTTGAAGGAGAAGTCCACGACGTGCCGGCAGGTCTGCAGGACCATCGCGCCGAGGGCCAGTGCCCATACGTCGTCGCCGCCGCGGGCGGCTCCGAGGGCGAGGCCGGCGTAGTAGGCGTACTCCTTGGCCCGGTCGAAGGTGGCGTCCAGCCAGGCTCCGAGAGTGGAGTACTGCAGGGAGTAGCGGGCGAGCTGGCCGTCGGTGCAGTCCAGCACGAAGGAGAAGAGGAGCAGCAGCCCGGCGGCGACATAGCCGCCGCGGGTGCCGGTGGCCGCGCAGCCCGCCGCGATCAGCGCGGTGATCAGCGAGGCGGTGGTGACCTGGTTGGGGGTGAGTCCCCGGCCCGCGCACCAGCGGGCGAGGTAGCGCGAGTAGGGGCTGATGCAGAACGTGGTGAAGAAGCCGTCGCGGGCCTTCACGGCCGACTTCAGGCGTACGGCCTCGTCGTCGACGGCGCCGACGGCCTGCCGTGCCTCGTTGCGGGCCTGCGGGTCGGCCGGGACGACGGCGACCAGGCTGCCCAGCTCGGGCCGGTGCACCTCGCCGCCGTCCGCGTCGAGGGCGGTGACGATGCGGTCGGCGAGGCTGTCCACGGCGAGGGCGGTGCCGCCGCTCGCGGAGTTCTCGCGGGCCATGGCGCGGGTCAGGGCCTGGCGGCCGGCCGGCTGCGCGGTGACGGCGCCGGGCACCGCGGCGAGCGGGAAGCGGGGATCGGTGAGGCCGAGGCGCAGTGCGTGCCGGTGCCCCACGAAGCGGGTGTCGACGACGGCGACCCGCTGGTCACCCGGGACGGCGGCGAGGAGCGTCTCCGCGTCGGCGGCATCGGTGGCGGTCCGGATGTCGAAGCCGAGGGACCGCAGGTCTGCCTCGATCGACGAACCGGGGACCGGCTGACCGGTGAGGATGGCGGTCGACAACCGAACTCACTCCCTGGGTCCCGGCGCGTGCGCGCCGGACGTCTCGCGTGGTGGGCTCTGCATGGCGGGCGCCCGTGGCGGCACCGGTGAGGGCACCGGGCGCGGCATTCGGCAGAGGTTATCGGATGCTGGGAAGGCCGTGTTCACCGGCCGTTCAGGTCCGATCCGCACGGCCCGGACCGGCCTTCGCCGAGATCATCATGGGCGATCGGCGGCCCCGCCCACAAACCGCGCTCCCCGGCGGCAGACATCCGGGACATTGCGCACGGACCGGGGGGCTCGGCATAGGGTGGGCGGCCATGACGTGGCTGATCACCGGCGGGGCCGGATACATAGGGGCGCATGTGGCGCGGGCCATGGCCGGCGCCGGCGAGCGCGTCGTCGTCCTGGACGACCTGTCGGCCGGTGTGCCCGCGCGGCTGCCCGCGGACGTGCCGCTCGTGGCGGGCTCGGCGCTCGACGCGGGCCTGCTGAAGCGGGTGCTGGCCGAGCAGGCGGTGACCGGGGTGGTGCATCTGGCGGCGCGCAAGCAGGTCGCCGAGTCGGTGGCGTGGCCCACGCGCTACTACCGGGAGAACGTCGGCGCTCTGGCCACCCTGCTGGAGGCGGTCGCCGAGGCCGGTGTCCGCCGGTTCCTGTTCTCCTCGTCGGCGGCCGTCTACGGCAATCCGGAGGTGGACCTCATCACGGAGGACACCCCCTGCGCCCCGGTCAACCCGTACGGCGAGACCAAGCTCGCCGGGGAGTGGCTGGTGCGGGCGGCGGGCGAGGCGCACGGTATCGCGACGACGTGTCTGCGCTACTTCAACGTGGCCGGGGCGGCCGCGCCGGAGCTGGCCGACACCGGCGTCTTCAACATCGTCCCGATGGTCTTCGACCGGCTCACCCGCGACGAGGCCCCGCGGATCTTCGGCGACGACCATCCGACGCCGGACGGCACCTGCGTACGGGACTACATCCACGTCGCCGACCTGGCCGAGGCCCATCTCGCGGCGGCCCGGCGGCTCTGCGCGCCGGACGTGCGCGGCGATCTGACGGTGAACATCGGCCGCGGCGAGGGCGTCTCGGTGCGCGAGCTGGTCACGCTGATCGGCGAGGTCACCGGTGACAGCAGGCCGGCCCTGGTCGAGGGGCGCCGCCCCGGGGACGCCCCGCGCGCGGTGGCCTCGGCCGCGCTGGCCGCCCGGGAGCTGGGCTGGACCGCCTCGCGCGGGATGCGGGAGATGGTCGCGTCGGCCTGGCGGGGCTGGCAGCTGCACCACGGCGGGTGAACTGCCGCCACGCCCCCTGACCTGCGTTTCGTTTCCGCAGGTCAGGGCACATGACAACGGTGTTCAGTGCCGCGTTGCCGGATACCCCCCACCCGTAGTTCACTGGGGGCCCAGGGCGGATCACAGGAGGCTGTTTCTCATGGGGGCTGGGCACGATCATGGCCACGGTCATACGCACGCGCCGACCACGGGGACGGCCGCGGCGGCGTACCGCGGCCGGCTGCGCGCCGCACTCGCGATCACGCTCACCGTCATGGTGGTGGAGATCGTCGGCGGGGCCCTCGCCGACTCCCTCGCCCTGATCGCCGACGCGGCACACATGGCGACCGACGCGGTGGGGCTCGGCATGGCGCTGCTCGCCATCCACTTCGCGGGCCGCCCGCCGGCCGGGAACCGCACCTTCGGGTACGCCCGCGCCGAGATCCTGGCCGCCCTCGCCAACTGTCTGCTGCTGCTCGGCGTCGGCGGGTACGTCGTGTACGAGGCCGTCCAGCGGTTCTTCACGCCGGCCCCGACCGAGGGCGCGCTGATGATCGTGTTCGGTGGGATCGGTCTGCTCGCCAACATGATCTCGCTGACCCTGCTGATGCGCGGACAGGCGGACAGCATCAATGTGCGGGGCGCGTTCCTGGAGGTGGCGGCGGACGCGCTGGGCTCGGTCGCGGTGCTGCTCTCGGCGGTGGTGATCCTGACGACCGGCTGGCAGGCCGCCGACCCGGTCGCCTCGCTCGCCATCGGCCTGATGATCGTTCCGCGGACCGTGAAGCTGCTGCGCGAGACGCTGGACGTGCTGCTGGAGGCGGCCCCGAAGGGCGTCGACATGGCGGAGGTGCGCACCCACATGGTCGCCCTGGACGGCGTGGAGGACGTGCACGACCTGCACGCCTGGACGATCACCTCAGGGATGCCGGTGCTGTCGGCGCACGTGGTGGTGCGTTCGGACGTCCTGGACGCGATCGGCCACGAGAAGATGCTGCACGAGCTCCAGGGCTGCCTGGGCGATCACTTCGACGTGGCGCACTGCACCTTCCAGCTGGAGCCCAGCGGGCACGCGCAGCACGAGGCGCGGCTCTGCCACTGACCGCCTCGACGGCGCGGGAGCCGACCGGCGGGACGGCGCGGGAACCGACCGCCTGGACGGCACAGGGACCGACCGGCGGGACGGCGCGGGAACCGACCGGCGGGACGGCGCGGGGTTCGCACATTCGTTCCGGACGGTTCCGGGCGCGCGGCGCCGGGCAAGATCAACCACCGGGCCCCGTTTCCTGCGACGAAATGGCGGCGGCCGTGGTCGCGCCGGGTGGCGGGACATGCGGGCGTTCGCGTGGAAGTGCCGGGAGTGCCGTGCGGGTACGGCAGACTGGGGCGCGAGGACCGATGTTAAGGATGGGTATGCCGATCACACCTGCCACCGCGACGACCGGCTCGTCGAACGGCACCGCGGACGCGATTTTGCTGGAGCTGGTCGATGAGAACGGCGTGACGATCGGTACCGCGGAGAAGCTCGCGGCCCACCAGGCGCCGGGGCGGCTGCACCGGGCGTTCTCGGTGTTCCTCTTCGACGAGCGGGGGCGGCTGCTGCTCCAGCGGCGGGCGCTGGGCAAGTACCACTCCCCCGGCGTCTGGTCCAACACCTGCTGCGGTCATCCCTACCCGGGTGAGGCGCCCTTCGCGGCGGCCGCGCGGCGCACGTTCGAGGAGCTGGGGGTGTCCCCCTCGCTGATGGCGGAGGCGGGCACGGTCCGCTACAACCACCCCGACCCGGCCTCGGGCCTGGTGGAGCAGGAGTACAACCACCTGTTCGTCGGGATGGTGCAGTCCACGCCGCGGCCGGATCCGGAGGAGGTCGGCGACATCGTCTTCGTGACGCCCGCCGAGCTGGCGGAGCGGCATGCGAAGAACGTGTTCTCCTCCTGGTTCATGACCGTGCTGGACGCGGCCAGGCCGGCGGTACGGGAGCTGACGGGCCCCTCGGCCGGCTGGTGAAGGTGAACCGGAAGCTCTAGCGGATTCCCGCGGGTTTGAGCGGCAGGGCGGCCCAGATCACCTTGCCGCCGCCCGCGGTGTGCTCGACCTCGCACACCCCGCCGGCCTCCCGGGTGATCTCCCGTACCAGCAGCAGCCCCCGGCCGCCGGTCCGGCCGTGATCGGCCTCCAGTGCGGTCGGGCGGTAGGGGTGGTTGTCCTCGACGGACACCCGCACCCACTCGGCCCCGACGGCCACCTCCACCGCGAGCATCGGCGACAGCAGTGCCGCGTGCCGTACGGCGTTGGTCACCAGCTCGGAGACGATCAGCAGGAGGCCCTGGACCAGGTCGTCCGAGGCCGGTACCCCCTGCCGGTGCAGCAGGTCCCGTACGGCGTGTCTGGCCTGCGGGACCGAGGCGTCCTCGGCGGGCGCGGTGAACCGCCAGACGCCTTCGTACGGCAGCGGTTGCGGCTGCGGCGTCACCTGCGGCAGCGGTTGCGGCACTCTGTCGTCCGCAGGGCTGTCCGCGCTTTCGGGAGGTGCCCCCGTTTCGCCCTCGGGGCGTGGGCCGGGCCCACGCCCGTCGTTCTCCATCGTCCGGTCGCCGTCCTTGCGCTCGATTGTCACCACACGTCGAGTGTTGGTAACGCGGCGCTTCCCGCCGGATACCTGAACAGAAGTCAGCCGATATCGAGCACTCCCGACCGTTGAGGTCACCTCTCGCCGGAATTGCGACCGCTTCTGTCGTAGCCGTGCCACCTTCGCGCACTATTCGGGTTGTACGGGTTTGCCGGTGCGCTCGCCCGGTTCGTCCCCGGCGTCCGCCTCGCCGGCCATGCGGTCGGAGACCAGGCCCACGATGCGCCGTCCGCCGAAGCCGGTGGCGAGCAGCCCGAGGCCGTCGAAGAGGAGGGCGAGGGAGAAGAAGCAGCCGATGACGTACTGGCTGCTGCTCGGCCAGTCGATCAGCACCAGGATGCCCAGCAGCAGGTCGAAGGCGCCCAGCAGGAGCGTCCAGCCGAACTGCGAGCCCCGTACGACCATGCTGCCGACCAGCCGGAAGAGGCCGCCGGTGAGGAAGAGCAGGGCGGCGAACATGGTGAGTGCGGCGGCGGCCTCGTCGGGTTTGCGGATGACGACGACTCCGGCGGCGATGTTCAGGGCGGCCACGATGACGCCGAGCCAGAAGAAGCCGGTACCGCGGGCCTCGATGGCGTGCAGCAGGCCCACCGCGCCGCCGATCAGCAGCAGCCAGCCGAACAGCAGCATCGAGGTCAGCGTGGCGAGGCCGGTGTAGACGAGCCCGACGAGCCCGGCCACCACGAGGATCACCCCGAGCACGGCGAGCCGGCCGAACCCCCTGCGGAGCCTGTCCGCCTCGCCCTCGGGCCGGGGGGACGTGTCCATGGGCATCTCCTCGCGTCGGTCTTCCCTTCGACCCCTCCCCCTTTAGTCCCCTTTGCCCCCGATGACGTAACGCTCACCCGGCCGCGCTTGATCACGCGCCCGGCCGGACGGTTAGCATCCGGGCCATGGAGCCCGAACTGCTGCACGGTGTCACCGACGCTGTCGCCACCGTCGTCCTGCACCATCCGGCCAAGCGCAACGCCATGACGGCCGCGATGTGGCGGGCTCTGCCGCCACTGCTGGAGAAGCTGGCCGCCGATCCCGGCGTACGGGCGCTGGTGCTGACCGGCGCGGGCGGCACCTTCTGCGCGGGGGCCGACATCTCCACGCTCCAGGGCTCGCCGGACGACGCCCAGGCACTCGCCGTGCGGGCGGAGGAGGCCCTCGCCGCATTCCCCAAGCCGACGCTGGCCGCGGTGAAGGGGCACTGCGTGGGCGGGGGCTCGCAGCTCGCGGCCGCCTGCGATCTACGGTTCGCCGAGGAGGGCGCGCTGTTCGGGGTGACACCGGCCAAGCTGGGGATCGTCTACCCGTCCTCCGCGACCCGGCGGCTGGTGGCACTGGTGGGTCCGTCCACCGCCAAGTACCTGCTGTTCTCGGGTGAGTTGATCGACACGGAGCGGGCGCTGCACACAGGCCTGGTCGACGAGGTGCTGCCGTTTGGCGAACTCGACGCCAGGGTCGAGGACTTCACGCGCGTGCTGGTGTCCCGCTCGGGGCTGACGCAGGCCGCGGCGAAGGAGTTCGCGGACGGCCGTACGGACCGCGACGCCCACTGGTCGGCGCAGGCGCGCGGCAGCGGCGACACCGCGGAGGGGGTCGCCGCCTTCCTGGAGCGCAGGGAGCCGCGCTTCACCTGGACCCCGTCGGCCTGAGCCGGCTGCCGGTGCGGAACCTCTCGACGAGGTGCGCCGGTGCCTTGTGCGGTGATCCGGCGTCGTAGGGCGGCTGCGGGTCGTACTCGGTCAGCAGCTGGACGGCCTGGGCGTGTTCGTCGCCGGCGATCCGGCCGAGCAGGGTGAGGCCCATGTCGATGCCCGCGGAGACGCCGGCCGCGGTGACGTACTTGCCGTCGGTGACGACCCGCTCCTGTGCGGGCTCGGCGCCGAAGCGCTTCAGGTGGTCCAGGGCGAGCCAGTGCGAGGTGGCCCTTCGGCCCCGCAGGAGCCCGGCGGCGGCCAGGATCAAGGAGCCGGTGCACACCGAGGTCGTCCAGGTGCTGGTGGCGTCGGCCGCGCGGAGCCAGTCCAGCAGCACGGGGTTGTCCATCTGCGGGGTCTGGCCGGGGCCGCCGGGCACGACGACGAGGTCGGGGCGGGGCACCTCGGCGAGGGTCCGGTCGGCCGTGAGGGCGAGGTTGCCGGTGTCGGTGCGCACCGGGCCGGTCGTCTCGGCGACGAAGACGGTCGTCGCGTCGGGGAGGCGGCCGAGGGTCTCGTAGGGGCCTACGGCGTCCAGGGCGGTGAAGCGGTCGAAGAGGACGATGGCGATCTGCATGGGGCTGCCTTTCGAGGGGGCCGGTGGGCGTTCAGCGGACGGGGGCGGCCGGGCGGAAGCGGCGCCGGTACTCGGCCGGTGAGGTGGCGAGAGCCTTGACGAAGGCGCGTCGCATGGCCTCGGGGGTGCCGTAGCCACTGGCGCGGGAGACCTCCTCGACGCCGTCGCCGGTGTCCTCCAGCAGCCGGCGGGCGTGTTCGAGGCGGACCAGGTCGACGTAGCGGCCGGGCGTCAGGCCGGTCTCGGCGCGGAAGGCGCGGGCGAAGTGGCGGGGCGAGAGCAGGGCGCGGGCGGCGAGGGACTCGACGCTCAGGTCGCCGTCGGGGTGCTCGGTGATCCACCGCTGGACCTCGCGCAGCGGCTCGCGGCGGGCGCTCTGCGCGCGGAGCTGGGCGCTGAACTGGGCCTGGTTGCCGGGCCTGCGCAGGAAGACGACCAGGTGGCGGGCGACACCGAGCGCCACGTCCCGGCCCAGGTCCTCCTCGACCAGGGCGAGGGCGAGGTCGATGCCGGCGGTGACGCCGGCCGAGGTGGAGACGGGTCCGTCGCGCACGTAGACGGGCTCGGCGTCGACCTCGATCGCCGGGTGGTCGCGGGCGAGGGTGTCGGCGTACGCCCAGTGGGTCGTGGCGCGGCGGCCGTCGAGCAGGCCCGCCTCGGCGAGCAGGATCGCGCCGGTGCACACGGAGACGAGGCGCTCGGCGCGCGGGCCGTGCTCACGCAGCCAGTCGGTCAGCCGGGGGTCGGGCCCGCGGGTGCCCTGCCCGCCCGGCACCAGCAGGGTGTGCGGGTCGGGCGCGTCGGCGAGGGCGGTGTCCGGTACGAGGGTGAGGCCGCTGGAGGTGCGCACCGCACCGCCGTCCAGGGAGGCGGTGCGGACGCGGTAGGTGCCCGGGACGTACTTGTCGGCCCCAGCGAAGACCTCCACGGGACCGGTGATGTCGAGGCTCTGGACGTCGTCGAAGAGGACGACGAGGACGGTGCGCTGGGCCATGCGGTCGATTCTTCGCCGCCCCTGCGACGGCCGCAACGACGAAGGCCCCACCTTTCCTGCCATCCGGCCGGCCCGGACGCGGCATGGTCCGGCGCGGTCGAGGTACCCGTCGTCCGCCGGCCGGACGGCCGGGAGACGAAGGGAGAAGTCCGTGTTCCGTGCGATCGCAGACGTACTGCGGCAGATCGGTGGGGTCGTCGCCACCGTCGTGACCCTGCCCTTCCGGGCCGTGGCCCGGCTGTTCGGCGGGGCCTCCTCCACCACGCGGCGCGGGAGGGCCTGAGGCCCGCCGGTCCGCGCCCTGGCCCCCGGGTGTCGGCGCCGCCTGCCACAATTGCCGCGCAACCTCAGTGGAGAAGGCGGTACGGGAATCGTGACGACAGAGCTGCCACCCCTCGTAGGGTCCATCGAAGGCAGGATCGCCGGGGAACTCGGTGTACGGGAGCGGCAGGTGAGGTCCGCCGTGGAGCTGCTCGACGGCGGCTCGACGGTGCCCTTCATCGCCCGTTACCGCAAGGAAGCGACCGAGATGCTCGACGATGCGCAGTTGCGCACGCTCGAGGAGCGGCTGCGTTATCTGCGGGAGCTGGAGGAGCGCCGGACGGCGATCCTGGAGTCCGTGCGCGAGCAGGGCAAGCTGAGCGACGAGCTGGAGGCGCGGATCCGGGGCGCCGAGACCAAGGCGCGGCTGGAGGACATCTACCTGCCGTTCAAGCCGAAGCGGCGGACGAAGGCGCAGATCGCCCGCGAGGCGGGCCTGGAGCCGCTCGCCGACGGGCTGCTCGGCGACCCGTCGGTGGAGCCGCTCGCCGCGGCGGCCGCCTTCGTCGACGCCGGCAGGGGCGTCGCCGATCCGCAGGCCGCGCTGGACGGCGCGCGGGCGATCCTCACCGAGCGGTTCTCGGAGGACGCCGACCTGATCGGCGAACTGCGCGAGCGCATGTGGGTGCGGGGCCGGGTGGCGGCGAAGGTCCGGGACGGCAAGGAGGAGACGGGCGCGAAGTTCGCCGACTACTTCGACTTCGCCGAACCGTTCACCGCGCTGCCCTCGCACCGGATCCTGGCGATGCTGCGCGGTGAGAAGGAGGAGGTCCTCGACCTCGCCCTGGAGCCGGAGGAGCCGACGGACGGGCCGTCCTCGTACGAGGGGATCGTGGCGCACCGGTTCGGCATCACGGACCGCGGGCGACCGGGCGACAAGTGGCTCAAGGACACGGTCCGCTGGGCCTGGCGCACCCGCCTCCTCGTGCACCTCGGCATCGATCTGCGGCTCCGGCTGCGCACGGCCGCCGAGGACGAGGCGGTGAACGTCTTCGCGGCGAACCTGCGCGATCTGCTGCTCGCCGCCCCTGCGGGCACCCGCGCGACGCTCGGTCTGGACCCCGGCTTCCGTACGGGCGTGAAGGTCGCCGTCGTCGACGCGACCGGCAAGGTCGTCGCCACCGACGTGATCTATCCGCATGTCCCGGCCAACAAGTGGGACGAGGCGATCGCGAAGCTGGCGCGGCTGGCGAAGGAGCACGCGGTCGAACTGATCGCGATCGGCAACGGCACCGCGTCCCGCGAGACCGACAAACTCGCCGGTGAACTCATCGAACGGCATCCCGAGCTGAACGTCACCAAGGTGATGGTGTCGGAGGCCGGCGCGTCCGTGTACTCGGCGTCCGCGTTCGCCTCGCAGGAGCTGCCCGGCATGGACGTGTCGCTGCGCGGCGCGGTGTCGATCGCGCGCCGGCTCCAGGACCCGCTGGCCGAGCTGGTGAAGATCGACCCGAAGTCGATCGGGGTCGGCCAGTACCAGCACGACCTGTCCGAGCTGAAGCTGTCGCGTTCGCTGGACGCGGTGGTGGAGGACTGTGTGAACGGCGTCGGTGTCGACGTGAACACCGCCTCGGCCCCTCTGCTGGCCCGGGTCTCCGGCATCACCTCCGGTCTCGCCGAGAACATCGTGGCGCACCGGGACTCCAACGGGCCGTTCACGTCCCGGCAGTCGCTGAAGAAGGTGCCCAGGCTCGGCCCGAAGGCGTACGAGCAGTGCGCGGGCTTCCTGCGGATCCGCGGCGGCGACGATCCGCTGGACGCCTCCAGCGTGCACCCCGAGGCGTACCCGGTGGTGCGGCGGATGGTGAAGTCGTCCGGGGAGGGGGTCGCGTCGCTGGTGGGCAACACGGCGGTGCTGCGTTCGCTGCGGCCGGCCGACTTCGTGGACGAGAAGTTCGGTCTGCCGACCGTCTCCGACATCCTCAAGGAGCTGGAGAAGCCCGGCCGTGACCCGCGGCCCGCCTTCAGGACGGCCACCTTCAAGGAGGGTGTGGAGAAGATCTCCGACCTGGCGTCCGGGATGGTCCTGGAGGGCGTCGTCACCAACGTGGCGGCCTTCGGGGCGTTCATCGACATCGGCGTCCACCAGGACGGGCTGGCGCATGTCTCCGCTCTCTCCAGGACGTTCGTCAAGGACCCGCGGGACGTGGTCAAGCCCGGCGACATCGTCAAGGTGAAGGTCCTCGACATCGACATCCCGCGCAAGCGGATCTCACTGACGCTCCGGCTGGACGACGAGGCGGCCCCGAAGGGCGATGCGTCGGGCGAGGGACGGCCGCAGCGCGGCGGGCGGCCGCCGCAGCAGCGGCAGCAGGGCGGCGGGCAGCGTCAGCAGGGCGGTCAGCGCGGCGGCGGCCAGCGGGCCGCCGGCGGGCGACAGGCCCCGCCGCCGGCCAACAGCGCGATGGCGGACGCCCTGCGCCGGGCCGGACTGACCGACCCCAAGGGCAAGCGGTAACGCGACGGCGACGGGCCCGGTCCCCGCACTCCGCGGGGACCGGGCCCGTCGCTGTGGTGACCGGCTAGCGTTCCGTCACCTTGCCGTCGGCCACTTCCAGGCGGCGGGTGACGTGGACCGCGTCCAGCATGCGGCGGTCGTGGGTGACCAGCAGGAGGGTGCCCTCGTAGGCGTCCAGGGCCGACTCCAGCTGCTCGATCGCGGGGAGGTCCAGGTGGTTGGTCGGCTCGTCGAGGACGAGGAGGTTCACCCCCCTGCCCTGGAGGAGCGCGAGAGCGGCGCGGGTCCGCTCGCCGGGTGACAGGGTGGCCGCCGGGCGCAGCACATGGTCCGCCTTGAGGCCGAACTTGGCCAGCAGGGTGCGTACCTCCGCCGGTTCGGTGTCGGGGACGGCCGCGCCGAACGCGTCCAGCAGCGCCTCGGTGCCGTGGAACAGCTTGCGGGCCTGGTCGACCTCGCCCACCAGGACGCCCGAGCCGAGGGTGGCGTGCCCGGCGTCCAGCGGGACCCGGCCGAGGAGCGCGCCGAGCAGGGTGGACTTGCCCGCGCCGTTGGCGCCGGTCACCGCGACCCGGTCGGCCCAGTCGATCTGGAGGGTCACCGGGCCGAGGGCGAAGCCGCCGCGCCGCACCTCGGCGTCGCGCAGCGTCGCCACGACGGCGCCGGAGCGCGGGGCCGAGGCGATCTCCATGCGCAGGTCCCACTCCTTGCGCGGTTCGTCGACCACCTCCAGGCGTTCGATCATGCGCTGGGTCTGGCGGGCCTTCGCGGCCTGCTTCTCGCTGGCCTCGCTGCGGAACTTGCGGCCGATCTTGTCGTTGTCGTTGGCCGCCTTGCGACGCGCGTTCTTCACGCCCTTGTCCATCCAGGAGCGCTGGGTCTGCGCGCGGTCCTGGAGGGCGGCCTTCTTGTCGGCGAACTCCTCGTAGTCGTCGCGGGCGTGCCGGCGGGCCACGTCCCGCTCCTCCAGGTAGGCGTCGTAGCCGCCGCCGTAGAGCCTGATCTGCTGCTGGGCGAGGTCGAGTTCGAGGACCTTGGTGACGGTGCGGGTGAGGAACTCGCGGTCGTGGCTGACCACGACGGTGCCGGCGCGCAGGCCGGTCACGAAGCGTTCGAGGCGCTCCAGGCCGTCCAGGTCCAGGTCGTTGGTCGGCTCGTCGAGGAGGAAGACGTCGTAGCGGGACAGCAGGAGGGAGGCGAGGCCCACGCGGGCCGCCTGACCGCCGGACAGGGAGGTCATCGGCTGGTCCAGGCCGACGCCGAGGCCGAGGGAGCCGGCGATCTCCTCGGCGCGCTCGTCGAGGTCGGCGCCGCCGAGGTCGAGCCAGCGCTCCAGGCTCGTCGCGTACGCGTCGTCGGAGCCCGGCGCCCCGTCGACGAGGGCCTGGGTGGCCTCGTCCATGGTCCGCTGGGCCTCGGCGACACCGGTACGGCGGGCGAGGAAGTCCCGCACGCTCTCCCCGGGGCGGCGCTCGGGCTCCTGGGGCAGGTGGCCGACGGTCGCGGTCGGCGGGGACAGGCGCAGTTCGCCCTGCTCCGGGGCGGTGAGCCCGGCGAGGAGTGTCAGCAGGGTGGACTTGCCCGCGCCGTTGGCTCCGACCAGCCCGATCACGTCCCCGGGGGCGACGACGAGGTCGAGCCCGGAGAAGAGGGAGCGGTCGCCGTGGCCGGCGGCGAGGTTCTTGGCGACGAGGGTGGCAGTCATCAGACGGTAGATCCTAGTCGGCCCCGTGGTGTCGCGGTCACGGCGGTTTCGCCCCGTCGCCCGGCGGGCGGTGAACGGCTACCGTCCGTGCGTGGACACTGAGCGCAGCGGCGATGTGATCGTGGTCGGGGGCGGGGTCGTGGGGCTGGCGACGGCGGTCGTCCTCGCCGAGCGGGGGCGGCGGGTCCGGGTGTGGACCCGTGATCCGGTGGAGCGGACGACCTCGGCGGTCGCGGGCGCCCTGTGGTGGCCGTACCACATAGAGCCGGTCGCGTCGGCGAGGACGTGGGCGCTGCGCTCCCTGGAGGTGTACGAGGAGCTGGCGGAGCGGCCGGAGACGACCGGGGTGCGGCTGGTCGAAGGGGTGATGGGCGAGACGGACCTGGACGACGTCGAGGGCTGGGCCGCCGGCCGGCTCGCGGGGCTGCGCCGGGCGACGGCGGCGGAGTACGCCGGCGGGAACGCCGTCCGGGCCCGGCTGCCGCTGATCGACATGGCGGCCCATCTGCCCTGGCTGCGCGAGCGGCTGCGACGCGCGGGCGGCACGGTCGAGGAGCGCACGGTCCGGGATCTGGCCGAGGCGGACGCGCCGGTGGTGGTCAACTGCACCGGCCTGGGCGCCCGTGACCTGGCCGCGGACCCGTCCGTACGGCCCGTGCGCGGGCAGCTGGTCGTCGTGGAGAACCCGGGTGTCCGCACCTGGCTCGTGTCGACGACGCCCGAGGGGGAGACGGCCTACCTCTTCCCGCAGCCGGGGCGGCTGCTGCTGGGCGGTACGGCCGAGGACGACGTGTGGTCCCTGGAGCCGGACCCGGCGGTGGCGGCGGCGATCGTACGGCGCTGTGCGGCGCTGCGGCCGGAGGTCGCCGGGGCCCGGGTGCTGGAGCACCGGGTGGGGCTGCGGCCGGTCCGGCCCGCGGTGCGGCTGGAGCGGGAGGTGCTGCCGGACGGGCGGGTGGTGGTGCACCACTACGGGCACGGCGGGGCGGGGGTGACCGTGGCGTGGGGATGCGCGGAGGAG
Source organism: Streptomyces sp. ID05-39B (assembly GCF_033794725.1). Taxonomy (NCBI): domain Bacteria; kingdom Bacillati; phylum Actinomycetota; class Actinomycetes; order Kitasatosporales; family Streptomycetaceae; genus Streptomyces; species Streptomyces sp. ID05-39B. Next base: position 35,082 of record NZ_JARGEF010000047.1, read on the forward strand.
GCGGCCGGGCTGGCCGCACCCTCCTGAGCCGATGCCCTGCGAGGGGCCTCGGAACGGTTCGTACGGGCCGGGCGGACGCCGACGCGTTCGGGCGCCGAGCGGGGCTCAGGCGGTGCGGCTGCCGCGGGCCGCGCGGGCGAGCAGCTCCGCCGCCCCGATGGCGTCCGCTTCTGTCGACCCCACCGTGCAGGCGTAGGCCCCCGCGATCGCCCCGTACTCGGCGCATCTGTGCGGGGGTTCGCCGGTGAGGCGGCCGTAGAGGAAGGCGGCGGCGAAGGCGTCCCCCGCGCCGTTGCTGTCCACGACCGGAGCCGGGGGCTCCGCCGGCGGTACGTGGGTCAGCGCGCCGTCGGCGAGCAGGTACGCGCCCTCGGCGCCGGCCGTGGCGACGACCACTTCGGCGCGGCCCCGTTCGGCGACGTGGCGCATGGTCCGCTCGGGGTCGGCGAGGGCGGCCGTGGAGAGGAAGACGACGTCGGCGGTGTGGGCGAAGGGCTCGTGGTAGGGGTTGTCGCCGTCCCAGTTGTGCAGATCGGTGGAGAGGCTCACGCCGGTCTCCCGCAGGGTGGGCAGGGCGTCGGCGCAGGGGTGGGTGACGGACACGTGCGCGTGCCGGCTCGCGCCGGCGAGGGTGCGCAGGGCGTCGTCGGGGAACCGGTCGTCGGGGTGGGCGCGGCTGGTGTCGTACAGGGAGAGGCGCCGGCCGTCGGGGCCGACCAGGTTGACGGCGCGTTTGGTGCCGGCGGGCTGCGGGACCGCGGTCAGGGCGATGCCCCTGTCCTGGTGCAGGGCGCGCACCAGGTCGCCCTCGGGGTCGTCGCCGAGGAAGTCGAGGTGGTGGGTGCGCAGGCCGAGGGTGCTCAGTCCGAGTGCGACGAAGTCGCCCGTCTGTCCGGCCCGGGTGCGGACCCCGCTGTCGATCAGGTAGCTGTCGGCGTAGGGGAGCGGCAGCTCCGGCACGTGCACGATGGTGTCCACACCCGCGCCGCCCAGCACGAGTACATCGATGTCCCGGCTCACTTCGCTCCCTCCCCGTGGTCGTGGACCGTGACCGCGATCCCCCGCGCCACGAGCCGCCCGAGGATCAGCGGCTCGACGCGGGACCACTTGCCGCCTGCCAGCCCGCAGCCTATGCGGGGCATGTGGACGGAGGCCCCGAGTGCGGCGGCCTCGCCCGCCAGGCGGTCCAGCGCCGCGTCGATGGCCTCGTAGCGCACGGGGACGCCCTTGCTGCCCGTGCGGACGCCGCGCTGGCCGATCATGTTGGCCACCCACACGTACGGCTCGACCTGGACGAGCTGGACGGCACCCAGCCCGAAGTCGTTCGACGCGCGCTCGCGGTGCCAGGCGCGGTAGGCCCGCTCCGGCTCTGGCCAGCGGCGCGACAGTGCCAGCACGAAGCCCTTGCCCCATCCCCCGATGTCGTTGCAGACATGGGCGATCACCTTGACGCCCTTCACCGACGGCACGGTGGCGTCACCCCGGACATAAGTGATCTCCGACATGACGCCACCGTAGGCGATGCCACTGACAGTGGCCCGGGCCCGCCGCTTCGTCACTTCCCGGGTTTCACAGCACTGGTGTGACAGCGATACTGCTGCACATGACGATCGAGACCGAGGAGCCGGCCCTCACGGTCGACGAGCTGGCCGCGCGCGCGGGGGTCACCGTGCGCACGGTGCGCTTCTACAGCACGAAGGGGCTGCTGCCGCCGCCGGTGATCGGTCCGCGCCGGGTGGGGCACTACGGCCCCGAGCACCTCGCGCGCCTCGCGCTGATCGAGGAGCTGCGGCGGCAGGGCCTGACGCTGGCGGCGATCGAGCGCTATCTGGACCGGCTGCCGCCCGGCCTGGACGCCCACGACCTCGCCGTGCACCGCGCGGTGGTGGCGTCCTGGGCGCCGGACAGCGTGGAGACGGTGACCGGGGAGGAGCTGCGGCGGCGGGCGGGGCGGGCGCTGGACGAGGCGGACGTGGAGCGGCTCGCCGCGATGGGCGTGCTGGGCGAGGGGGCCGGCGACGACTCGTACCGCGTCGACGCCGGGCTCCTCAGGCTGGGCGTCCGCCTCCTGGACGTACCACTGTCGCAGGAGGCGATCCTGGCCGCCCGCACCGTGCTGGTGGACCATGCGCGGGCCGCGGCCCACGAGTTGTCGCGGCTGCTGCGGGAGGACGTGTCGGAGCGGGACGCTCAGGCGGTGCGGTCGCTGTCGGCGCACATGCAGCCGCTGGTCGTGCAGGCGCTGCTGACGGCGTTCCAGCGCTCGCTCACCCACGAGGTGCGGGAGTGGCTCGGGGAGCCGCCGGAGTCGGACGGCTCCCCGTGACGGGCGCGGTGGCTCAGCGCGCGTCGGTGAAGGTCTCGCCCCTCTCCGCCTTCTCCACAAGGAGTGCGGGCGGGGTGAAGCGGTCGCCGTAGCGCTCGGCGAGTTCCCGCGCGCGGGCCACGAATCCGGGCAGGCCGCCGTCGTAGCCGTTGATGTACTGCAGGACTCCTCCGGTCCAGCCGGGGAAGCCGATGCCGAACAGGGAGCCGATGTTGGCGTCGGCGACGGACGTCAGGACGCCTTCCTCCAGGAGCCTGACGGTGTCGAGGGCCTCGGAGAAGAGCATGCGTTCCTGCATGTCGGGGAAGGGGATGCGTGCGTCCTCACGGGTGAAGTGCTCGCGCAGGCCCGGCCACAGGCCCACCCGCCCGCCGTCCTCGTCGTACTCGTAGAAGCCGGCGCCGCCGCTGCGGCCGGTGCGGCCGAACTCGTCGACCATGCGGTCGATGACGGCCTCGGCGGGGTGGCCGGGCCAGGTCCCGCCGGCCTCCTCGACGGCCCGCTTCGACTCGTTGCGGATCTTCCGCGGCAGGGTCAGCGTCAGTTCGTCCATCAGGGACAGGACCTTGGCCGGGTAGCCGGCCTGGGCCGCCGCCTGCTCCACGGACGCGGGTTCGATGCCCTCGCCGACCATGGCGACGCCCTCGTTGATGAAGTGGCCGATGACCCGTGAGGTGAAGAAGCCGCGCGAGTCGTTGACGACGATCGGCGTCTTCTTGATCTGCCGGACCAGGTCGAAGGCGCGGGCGAGTGCCTCGTCGCCGGTGCGTTCGCCCCTGATGATCTCGACGAGCGGCATCTTGTCGACGGGCGAGAAGAAGTGCAGGCCGACGAAGTCGCCCTGCCGCTCGACGCCCTCGGCGAGGACGGTGATCGGGAGGGTGGAGGTGTTGGAGCAGAGCAGGGCGTCCGGCTCGACGATGTGCTGGATCTCCTGGAACACCTTGTGCTTGAGGGAGGTGTCCTCGAAGACGGCCTCGATGACGGCGTCGCAGCCGGCCAGGTCCTGCGGGTCCGCGGTGGGCGTGATGCGGGCGAGCAGCGCGTCCGCCTTCTCCTGGCTGCTGCGACCGCGGGAGACGGCCTTGGCGCAGAGCTTCTCGGAGTACGCCTTGCCCTTGAGGGCCGCTTCGAGGGAGACGTCCTTGAGGACGACGTCGATGCCCGCGCGGGCGGCCGAGTAGGCGATGCCGGCGCCCATCATGCCGGCGCCGAGGACGGCCACCTTGCGGATCTGGCGGGGCGCGACGCCCTGGGGCCTGCTGACGCCGGAGTTGACGGCCTGGAGGTCGAAGAAGAAGGCCTGGATCATGTTCTTCGAGGTCTGGCCCGCGGCCAGTTCCACGAAGTAGCGGGCCTCGATGACCTGTGCGGTCTCGAAGTCGACCTGGGCGCCCTCGACGGCGGCGGCGAGGATGCTGCGGGGCGCCGGGTAGGGGGCGCCGCCCGTCTGCTTGCGCAGGGTGGCGGGGAAGGCGGGCAGGTTCGCCGCGAACTTGGGGTTCGCGGGGGTGCCGCCGGGGATGCGGTGGCCGGGCCGGTCCCAGGGCTGCTGCGACTCGGGGTGGGCGTCGACGAAGGCGCGGGCCTTGGCGAGCATCTCCTCGGGGGTGTCGGCGACCTCGTCGACCAGGCCGTTCTCCAGGGCGCGTCGCGGGCTGTACTGGGTGCCCTGGAGGAGGACCTTGAGGAGGGCGTCGGCGATGCCGAGCAGGCGGACCGTGCGGACGACGCCGCCGCCTCCGGGGAGCAGGCCGAGGGTGACCTCGGGGCAGCCGACCTTCGCGCCTGGCGCGTCCAGGGCGATCCGGTGGTGACAGGCGAGGGCGAGTTCGTAACCGCCGCCGAGGGCCGCGCCGTTGAGGGCGGCGACGACGGGCTTGCCGAGGGTCTCGATGCGGCGCAGGTTGCGCTTGATCTCCAGGCCGCCGTCGAAGAGTTCCTGGGCGGTGTCGGGGGTGACGCGGATCAGGTCGCGCAGGTCGCCGCCGGCGAAGAAGGTCTTCTTCGCGGAGGTGATGATGACGCCCCGGACGGTGTCCTTCTCGGCCTCCAGGCGGTCGGTGACCGCCGCGAGGGAGGCGCGGAAGGCCTGGTTCATGGTGTTCGCGGACTGGTCGGGGTCGTCGAGGACGAGGGTGACGAGGCCGGTGCGGTCCTGTTCCCAGCGGATGGTGGTGCTCTGTGTCATGACAGGGTCTCCGTTGAAGTCTCTTGGCTGCGCCGGGGTGGTCAGACGCGTTCGACGATCGTGGCGATGCCCATGCCGCCGCCCACGCACAGCGTGGCGAGGCCGTAGCGCTTGTCCTGGCGTTCCAGTTCGTCGACGAGCGTGCCGAGGATCATGGCGCCGGTGGCGCCGAGGGGGTGGCCGAGGGCGATCGCGCCGCCGTTGACGTTGACCTTGTCCAGGGACAGGCCCATGTCCCGCGCGAACCGCAGGACGACCGCCGCGAAGGCCTCGTTGATCTCGACGAGGTCGATGTCGTCGATGGTCAGGCCGGCCTTGGCGAGGGCCTTGCGGGTGGCGGGCGCCGGACCGGTGAGCATGATCGTGGGCTCGGAGCCGGAGACGGCCGCGGAGACGATCCGCGCGCGCGGGGTGAGGCCGTACCGCTCGCCGGTCTCCTTGGAGCCGACCGCGACGAGCGAGGCGCCGTCGACGATGCCGGAGGAGTTGCCCGCGTGGTGGACGTGGTCGATCTTCTCCACCCAGTGGTACTTCTGCAGCGCCACGGCGTCGAAGCCGCCCAGTTCGCCGATGTCGGCGAAGGAGGGCTTGAGCCTGGCGAGGGAGTCGGCGGTGGTGCCGGGGCGCGGGTGCTCGTCGCGGTCGAGGACGACGAGGCCGCTGCGGTCCCTCACCGGCACGACGGAGCGGTCGAAGCGGCCCTCCTTGACGGCGGTGGCCGCGCGCTCCTGGGAGAGCGCGGCGTACTCGTCGACGTCCCGGCGGGAGAAGCCCTCGATGGTGGCGATGAGGTCGGCGCCGATGCCCTGCGGCACGAAGTTCACGGCGAGGTTGGTCATCGGGTCGTTGAACCAGGCGCCGCCGTCGGAGGCCATCGGCACCCGGGACATCGACTCCACGCCGCCCGCCAGGACCAGGTCCTCCCAGCCCGAACGGACCTTCATGGCGGCCAGGTTGACGGCCTCCAGACCGGAGGCGCAGAAGCGGTTCTCCTGTACGCCCGCCACGGTGTCCGGAAGCCCGGCGGCGATCGCGGCGATCCTGGCGATGTCGGAGCCCTGGTCGCCGACCGGGCCGACGACGCCGAGCACGATGTCGTCGATGGCGGCCGGGTCCAGGCCGGGGAAGCGCTCGCGCAGCTCGTGGATGAGCCCGACGACGAGGTCGATGGGCTTCGTGCCGTGCAGGGCGCCGCCTGCCTTGCCGCGCCCGCGCGGGGTGCGGATCGCGTCGTAGACGTACGCTTCGGTGCTCACGGGGAGGCCTTTCGGTGAGGGTCGGGGAGCTGGTGTTCTCGGGGTCCGGCGAGCCGGGGCAGGTCCCAGTCGCGGGCCACGGCGGCGGTGTCGGCGCCGGGCCGTGCGGGCCCGCCGCGCACGGTGGTGGGCGTCGCGGAGAAGCGGGGGGCGGG
>NZ_JARGEF010000480.1:0-1945 GCF_033794725.1 Streptomyces sp. ID05-39B
GTGTCCGGGGTGTCCGGGGACATGCGATGAGGGGGGCGGGCGGCTGCGACGCCGCCATACCGGTCTTCCTGTACCACGCCGTGATGGAGGAACCGCCGGAGTGGATCGCGGAGTTCACCGTCACCCCGAAGGAGTTCGCGGCGCATCTCGACGCGATCGTCGACAGCGGTCGCACGCCCGTGACGGTGAGCGCGCTCGCCGACCACCTCGCAGGGCGGGCGCCGCTGCCCGCGCGGCCGGTGCTGCTGACCTTCGACGACGGGTTCGCCGACCTGCCGGGACCGACCGCCGAGGCGCTGGCCGCCCGGGACCTGGCCGCCACCGCCTATCTGACCACCGGCGCGATCAGTCCGGGCGGGCGCAGTCTGCTGCCGCCCGCCCCCATGATGACCCTGGACCAGGCCGCCGGGCTGGAACGGTCCGGCATGGAGATCGGCAGCCACACCGTCACCCATGCCCAGCTCGACACCCTGTCGGCACGCGCGCTCGACCGCGAACTGCGGGAGTCGCGGACCCTGTTGGAGGACGCTCTCGGGCATCCTGTGCGCCATCTCGCCTATCCGCACGGCTACAACAGCGGGCGGGTACGGCGCATGGCGGCCGCCGCCGGGTACGAGACGGCCACCGCCGTGCGGCACGCGCTGAGTTCGGAACGGGACGAGGCGTACCGCATCGCCCGGCTCATCGTGCGGCGCTCCCACACCGTCGCCGATGTGGAGAGCTGGCTGGCGGGCGGGGGTGCCCGCGTCGCCCCGTACCGGGACGGGCCGAAGACGGTGGGGTGGCGGTGGTACCGGCGGGCCCGCGCGGTGCTGCGCGGGCCCGTGTTCGCGGGCTAGAGCCCGGATCCGGGGCTCGCCCGGTCATCCGAACGGCTGGTTGAGGTAGGGGTCGGAGACCGCCCTGCGAAGGCTGGCCCAGGTCTCGTCGCCGGCCAGAGCCAGGTCGCAGTGGGGGCCGGGGTCGCGGTAGTTCCACTGGAGCGCGGCCTTGACGCCCTCCAGATCCTTCAGGACCCGCGGCACCTGCGCGTACCAGTCGGCCTGCCTGCCCGGACGGGACGGGTCGTCGGCCGTACCGAACTCGGAGAGCATCAGCGGCTTGTCGTCGGAGATGGTCTCGCGGATCCACGCGTGCGTGGCCTGCTGCGTCTCGGCGAAGGAGAGCCAGTCCGCCTTGTGGCACCGGTAGTAGTTGTACTGGTTGTAGGCCACCCAGTCGACGTAGTCGTCGCCCGGATACATCCGCTCGATCAGGTCGGCGTGCTCCAGATAGCCGGTGGTCGTCCAGGTCCACACCACGTTGGTCACGCCCAGTTCCCTGAACCGGTCGTGGATGTGGCGGTAGGCGCGAACGTAGTCCTCGGGGGTGCCGTTCGCCGGGGTGCGGGTGTCCATCTCCAGGTCGAAGGAGAGGAATACCTTCTCGCCGAACTCCTTGACCCGCGCGGCCTGGACGTCGATCACCGAGGCGTCCAGGTCGCCGTCCGCGATCTGCTTCCAGGTGGGCTGCCGTGCCCGCGTGCCGCCCCACCACTTGCTCTCCCAGGAGAGCAGCAGCAGATGTTCCTCACCGGCGACGCGCTGTTCCTCCGGGGTGAGCAACTGGCCCTCCAGCCGGCCCCCTTGGACCGGTGACATGTCGTGGTACGTGTACACGATGTCGAGCTTGCGTCCGATGCGCCGCTCGTAGTCGCGGACCTTCTCCGCGAGGTTGTCCTTGCTGTGCGGCACGAACGCGCCGAACCATGCCCCGCAGGGCGGTTCGAGCAACGCGGTCGGCGCGCACCTGCCGCCGACGGCTGGGGGCCGCGAGCCGGCCGGCCCCGGACCGGAACCGTTCTCCCCCAGCCCGAGGCCACCCTGGAGGAGCAGGACGACGGCCAGGACGGCGCAGGTGACTGCGGCGACGGTACGCAGGCGGGGGCGTGCGCGGGGTGTGCGGG
>NZ_JARGEF010000481.1:0-1940 GCF_033794725.1 Streptomyces sp. ID05-39B
GACGGGGACGCCGACGGGGAGGGAGAGGGGGAGGTGGAGGTGGAGGCCGATGGAGAGGGTGTGGCGCCGGGCGTCGGGAGGTCCGTGCGGAGCGCCTCGTCGGCGGTCCGTGCCGCGGTGCGCCCGCCGGGCTCCTCGCCGGGCTGGGTGCCGAAGTAGTAGATGCCGCCGCCCGTGACACAGGCGGCCACGACCGCCGCGCCGACGGCCCGGCGCCGCGTGCGCCGCCTGCGACGGGCGGCACCGCGGGCGGTGGGCTGCCCACCGGCGGAGCGGCGCCTGCCGGCGGCCGGTACGGCGTCGGCGGACATCTCGCCGGTGCCGGCGGCCGGGACGGCGTCGCCGGAAATCTCGCCGGCGCCGAGCGGGGAGGCCGATCCGGCCATGGCCGAGGCATCGTGGGCCGAGCGGATGCTCGCCGCCAGCGCGGGCGACGCCGCCACCAGTGCCAGGCCGGCCAGCAGCCCCTCGGCGGGCAGCAGCCCGCTCCACAGCCCCGAGCAGCGCGTGCAGTCGCGCGCGTGCCGGGCTATTCGCTTGCGCCACAGCGCCGAGGGGCGTCCGTCCCAGCCCGTCAGGACGCCCCGGAGTTCCTCGCAGGGCTGCGGGGCATCGAGCGCCCGCACGACGACACGGGCGGCCTCCAACTGCGCCTTCATCCGCTGCACGCGGACCGCGGTGTGCTGCGGGGAGAGCTCCAGCGCCTCGGCCACCTCGGCCCGGGTCAGCGCACCGGCGCACTCCAGCCACCACAGGGACAGCAGGCTCCGGTCGTCGGGCTCCAGCCAGCGGGTGGCGCGCGCGGTTTCCTGCCGCTGGCCGGACAACTGAAGCCGCATCATGGCGAGATCGACGAAGTCGGCGCCCGGGTCGGCGAGTTCCCCGGCCTCTTCGACGGGGCTGCCGTGGGCCAACTGCCGCTGCTGCCAGTGCGCACGGATCTGGTTCATGGTGATGGCCACCAGCCAGGACCGGAAGCTCCCGGGGTCGCGCAGCGCGGTCAGGGAGTCCAGCGTGCGGAGCATGCTCTCCTGGACCACGTCGTCCACGTCCACCGAGCCGTTCAGCGCCCGGCCCACGATGTTGTAGACCAGCGGAAGGTACGCGCTGACCAGAGCGTCCTGTGCCGCCGGGTCGCCCCCTCGGGCAGCGGTCACCAGGGCCGCCTGCTCCACCGTGTGCTGAGTACTCATTGCCGCTTCCCTGTCGTCGACGCCGAACCGTGCTGTCCGTGACAAGGGAGATCTCTGAGGGAGCCCCGGATAACAGTTATTCGGAAATTCGTGTGAGCCGATGTTCGCGGCGCCACACCGCCACCGCAATGGGGAGGGTCACACCGGGCCCGCCGGATGCCTCAACGGCCCGCCTCCGTAAGCCCGGTCGCGAACTGTCCCACCACGTCCGCGACACCTTGTCCGAAGGCCGTGGGTGCGACGAGAACACCGAAGATCAGCACGATGAGCACGGTCACCTGCTCGTCGTTACGGCTCCGCGCCTCGGTCCGGCGCCGCAGCCGCACCACGATGATCACCGCGAGCAGCACGGCCACGTTGATGGTCAGCACGACAAGTCCTCCCCCTCGCACGAACGTCTGTGCACCGGTCTAGCCACAGACGGCGGCGGAAGCGGCCCGCAGCCACCGCGATGGCCGCATCCCGAACCAGGTCGACCGAAATCGCGGTGTTGCGCGGTGCCCCCTGATGCGCCACGCCCTCCGCACGCCCCACCGGGCGCGTCCGTACGGGTGGCATCGGCCGGGCGGCGAAGCGGCTCGGGGCCGTCCCGCGTTGTGCAGAACCCCACCATCACTCTCGGGAAAGGCACTTCGATGCGACGTACGATCCTTCTCGCCGTCTGCGCCCTGATCACCGCCGCCGCCACCGGTTTCTTCACCACCAGCGCCATCCGCAGCCGCTGAGGCGCCCCGCCCGCCCCATCAC
>NZ_JARGEF010000482.1:0-1937 GCF_033794725.1 Streptomyces sp. ID05-39B
ACCCCGGCCCACCCGGTTCGACGGCCCGAACGCGCAGGTCGTAGGTCCGAAGACCGAGCCCGGTCCGGCCAAAACTCGGTGGGCGATGTCAGTGGCGATCCGTAGGCTCGCTCCTGATGCCCACGACACCTGCACCCGCCAAGGACCGCTCCGCCGTCCGGACGTTGCTGCGCCTGTGGCCGTACGTGCGGCCCGTCCGGGGGCGGTTGTTCACCGCCGCCGCCATCGCGGTCGTCGCCTCCTGCACGGGGCTGGTGATCCCGCTCGTGCTGAAGTGGATGGTGGACGGGCCGGTCGCGGACCGGGACTCGACGGGCGTCTGGCTGGGCGCGCTGTACCTGCTGCTGCTCGGGGCCGCGGAGGCGATCCTGTTCGGGCTGCGGCGCTGGCTGGTGGCTCGGCCGCTGTCCCATGTCGAGGCGGAGATGCGGGCCGATCTGTACCGGCACATCCAGCGGCTGCCGGTGGCCTTCCATGACCGGTGGGCGTCGGGACAGCTGCTGTCCCGGGGGACCACAGATCTGATGCTGCTGCGTATGTTCCTCGCGTTCCCGCTGACGTTCCTGCTGGTCAACTCGGTGACGATCCTCGTCGGCGTGACCATCATGCTGCTCCAGGACTGGACGCTCGGGCTGGTCATCCTGGGGCCCGCGATCCCCGTCATGGTCACCTGCGTGATCTTCGAGAACCGGTACGCGCGCGTGGCGCGACGCGCCCAGGACCAGGTCGGCGATCTGACGACGGTCGTCGAGGAGAGCGTCCTCGGCATCCGGATCATCAAGGGCTTCGGCCGGCACCGCAGTCAGGCGCGGGCGTTCCGCGACCTGTCCTTCGGGCTGCGCGGCACGGAACTGCGCAAGGCGCGGCTGCTGGCGACGATCTGGGCGGTCATCGTGACCCTGCCCGAACTGGCCATCGGCGCCGCGCTGGTGCTGGGCACGGTGCAGGTCGCGGACGGTGAGCTGTCCGCGGGGACGCTGGTCGCCTTCCTCTCCACGGCGCTCGCCCTGCGCTGGCCGGTGGACTCGATCGGCTTCCTGCTCGCGATGAGCCAGGAGGCGGCGACGGCGACCGAGCGCTACTTCGAGGTGATGGACGCGGAGCCGGAATCGGCCACCGACACGGGCACGAGAAAGGACGGGGACGATCGTGCGGCGGCACCGGGAGGCGACGGCCTGCGCTTGCACGGTGTCACCTTCCGCTATCCCGACGCCGATCCCGGCTCGCCTCCCGTCCTCGACCGGGTCGATCTGCACATCCGGCCCGGCGAGTCGATGGCGCTGGTCGGGGCCACCGGCAGCGGGAAGACGACGCTCACCGCGCTCGTGCCCCGGCTGCACGAGGTGACCTCGGGACGGATCACCCTCGACGGGGAGGACATCACCGCGATGCCCCGCGAGGAGCTGCGGGCGAGGGTCGCCGTCGCCTTCGAGGAACCGACGCTGTTCTCCGCGAGCGTCGGGGAGAACGTGCTGATGGGGGCCGGCGGCGACGCGGACGACGGCGATCTGGAGCGGGCGCTGGCCGTCGCGCAGGCCGAGTTCGTGCACGCGCTGCCGCAGGGCACCGGGACCCAGGTGGGTGAGCAGGGGCTGAGCCTGTCCGGCGGGCAGCGGCAGCGGCTCGCACTGGCGCGGGCCGTCGTGGGCCGGCCCCGGTTCCTCGTGCTCGACGACCCGCTGTCCGCGCTGGACGTCCACACGGAGGCCGCCGTGGAGGCCGCGCTGCGCCGCGTCCTCGCGGACACGACCGCGCTGATCGTCGCCCACCGGCCGTCCACCGTGCTGCTCGCCGACCGGGTGGCCCTGCTGTCCGGCGGTCGCGTCACCGCCGTGGGCACGCATCACGAACTGCTGCGCTCCAACGCCGAGTACGCCCATCTCATGTCCGGGGACCAGGAGGCAGACCGCCGATGACCGCGCCCACCACCACCTCCC
>NZ_JARGEF010000483.1:0-1928 GCF_033794725.1 Streptomyces sp. ID05-39B
GTGGCGGGGGGTGTGGCCTCGGTGGTCATTGGGTTCCCCTGCGGGTGTTGCGGGGGGTGCCGGCAGTGTCGGGGGTGCTGTGGATGAGTCGGGGCTTGGTGTCGTCCAGGTCGCGGTCGAGGCCGGCGATGCGGTGGTACGCCTGCTCGGTCGCGGTGCGGCCGCCGTATGTGACGTCGTCGAAGTCGCGGGCGGCGGAGCGGAGTCGGGCGGTGTGGGCGGGAAGGGTGTGGCCGGCTTCGGCGGCGGCCTCGTCGGCGGTGCGGCCGGGGCGGATGTCGAGAAGGGCACGCTCCTCGAGGGAGCGGACGATGGCGCGCATGCGTTCCTGGACGGCCTTGTTCCAGTGGCCCTGGGCGGCGTGCGCCTCGGCGGTCGAGCGGTGGTCGGCGGCGCTGCGGGGGCGGTCGTCGAACAGGGCGGCCGCGGAGGCGGTTCGGCGGTGGGGGGTGCCGAGGCGCCACCAGAGGGCGGCTACGACGACGGCGACGGCCAGGACGATGACGACCAGGCCCAGCACTCCGCCCGGGGCGGCGGTCGAGGCGGCGCCGAACACGCGGCCGAGCCAGTCCCAGAAGGCGTTCAGGGCGCGCTCGAGCAGGCCGGGGTCGTTCTCGTGGTACAGCCGCTTGGACAGCTCGCGGCGGGCCGCCTCGCGCGCCGGATCGCGGGGGATGGTCACCGGTGGTTCGCCGTCCGAACGTGCCCACGACAGCGGTGAGCCGTCGGCCGTCCGCAGCACGGCGTGCGTGGCACGGTCGGCAGCGCCGGGCAGAACTGTCGTGGCCGGGTCGGCCGTGCCGGGTGGTGACGGCGTGGGCGGGCCTGCCGGTGCCGTGGTGAGGACTCCCCCCACGAGCCTCACCGCATCAGCTCCCCGGGGTGGTGCCGGGGGTTCCGTAGCCCTGGACGCCGGCGGCTCGGGCCAGGTCGAGGTCGAGGGCCTCGCGGCGGATGCGCTGGTCGACGTAGAGGAGCACGGCGACGCCCGCCGTGATCGGGAACGTGATCAGCGAGCCGATGACGGAGCCGATTCCGCTGACGATGAGGTAGGTCCAGCCGAGGTCGGTGTCGGCGTCCGCGAAGGCGCTGAGGCCGCCGGGGCTGACAGCGGCACCGACGAGGGCGAACGGCACGGCGATGATCAGCGCGACGATGTTCGCGATGATCAGGGAGAGGACCTGGATGCCGAAGACCCGCCACCAGGAGCCGCGGACGAGCTTCGCGGACCGGGCCATGGCCTTCCTGATGCCCTGCTTCTCCAGCATCAGCGTGGGCGGGGCGAGGGAGAAGCGGACCAGCAGCGACACCGCGACGACGACCGATCCGATGCTGCCGACGGCCGTGAGGGCATCGCCGGCGGCGCCGCCCAGGAGGGCGCCCGGCAGCACGCAGACGAGCGCGACGACGGTCACCATGACCAGCAGCAGGAGGATCAGGCCGAACAGCTTGAGCAGTTGGGGGCGGGCGTCGCGCCAGGCCTCGCCGGTGGTGACCGGCTTGCCGAGGACGGCGCGGCTGGTGACGGCGGTGAGGAGTGCGGTCGCCGTGATGGTGCCGACCAGGCTCACCAGGAAGATGACACCGGAGCTGAGCAGGACGGAACCCATGGCGTCGAGCTGTTCGTCGACCGTGGCGCTCGCGTCGCCGAGGGCGGTCGTGCTCGCGGAGTCGTCCAGGACCAGGCCTTGCAGGAGGACGACGATGACCTCGATGACGACGGCAACGGTCAGGGAGATGCCCAGGACCGTGCGCCAGTAGGTGCGCATGGTGGACACGGCGCCGTCGAGGATCTCACCCACGCCGAGCGGGCGCAGCGGGATGACGCCCGGCTTGGCCGCGGGCGGAGGGCCGCCCCAGCCACCGCCCCAGCCGCCCGGAGCGCCGTATCCGCCGTAGCCCGTGGGGCCGTGGCCGGGGCCGGTGGG
>NZ_JARGEF010000484.1:0-1861 GCF_033794725.1 Streptomyces sp. ID05-39B
GTGCGGGTCCTGGGGTGTTCGAGGCCCGGGGTCGGGCGCGTCCCTCGTTCGTGTGGAGCGCCCCCGCCGTGTCCCCCGCGCGGGTGAGGAGCCGTCCGGAACGTCCCGAACGCGCCGATAGGGTCGCGCGGTGACCTCAACTCCCAGCGCCACCCGCCCCTTCCGCCTCGCCGACCTGGGCACGCTCGTCGTGATGCCGTGGAGCGGCGAGGCCGCCGACGGCGCCGACATGCCGTACCTCCTCGCGTACTCCCTCGGTGACGCCGCGGACGGTCCCGAGGCCTCGGCCGTCGCCATCGAGCGGCTGCTCACCGACAACGGCCTGTCGGTCGGCGGTGACCTGGTCGACGGCACCGAGCGGCCGAGCCTGCCGGTCGGCCTGCTCGTCGAGGCCGGTCAGGCCGTGCTGACCATGGCACCCCTGAAGGCCCAGTGCGTGCCGCCGCCCGAGTGGCTGGCGGCCGTGAAGAGCCGCGGTTACGCCTACCTCGTCTTCACCACCCGTGCCTGGCCCGAGGCCGCCCCCGGTCGGGCCGTCGCCCCCGATGCGCTGGCCGCGTTCGCCGGCGCCGACGAGACGCTCAAGGCCGCGGCGCACGTCGTCCTGCCCGCCCGCAGCCTGCGCGGCTGAGAGAGCGGCATCGCCGGAAACTCCGGATGAGCTGACGAACCGACAATTCACCTGTCACACGACTACGGCAGCCGGGGGAATTGTGAACTGATGCCGTTTTCCGGCTCGTTACTCGGTACGCGCGAAGCGCAGGCACAGCTCTGTCACGCACGCACAGCCTCGTCGCGCACGCACAGCCTCGTCACTCGTCACGCGCGTACGGCCTCGTCGCGCGTACAGCCTCGTCCAGAACTCCGAAAGGGCCCGTACCCGAGATGAAGACGACCACCCGAGGAACCCTCGCCGCCGTGCTCACCTGTGTGGCGGCCGCGGCCGGCGCCGCCTCCGCGACCTCCGCCGCCGCGGTCGGCACGGTCCCCGTCCCCGTCCCGCTGGACGGCGTCGAGAAGTCCCTCAACGTGGAACTGCCCAAGATCGGCGGCGAGATCCCGCTGCCCATGCCGGGCGCCCCCGAAGGCCCGCGGTACGTCGAGGGACGCCTCATCCCGGACCGGGTGATCCCGCAGCTGCCGGTCTCCGCCGGACTTCCCGGTCTGGGCCTGCGGGCACCGCTGCCGGAGGTCATCGGCGACGGGTTCAACCACGTCGGCCTCGACGCCCCCGCCTCCGACCTTCGCACCCTCAGCCCCGGTCTGACCCTGGACGCCCCGCTCACCGCCCCCAACCCCGACCGGTTCGGCCTGCCGGACCTCCAGATGCCGCAGGCCGGCGTGCTCACCCCGGTCCTGCAGACCGTGCCGGGCGCCAACCTCGGGCTCGGCCAGGGCCTGTAGCGGGCACAGGCCCACCCGACCACAGGCCCGGACCTCCGTCCGGGCCTGTCGCCCTTCTCCGGGCATTGTCTTTCGGCCGCAGTCTCCGGCGGCTTTCCCGGCTCGCACGGTGACCCCGCGGGCCGCCGGACGGTTACCGCTGTGGACATCCGAACCGGACGAGGAGCACACATGGTCGTCAGCGTGGACGGAGCCGCCGTGACCGGGGTCCCGGCGGACACGACGCATCCGGGCCCTACGGCACCCCCGGTGCCCCCGACGCGTCCGGCGAGACGCCGGACACGGCGGGACACGCTGCGCGGACTGCTCGGAGCCGCCGCGGCTCTCGCACTCGCCCCGCTCGTCGCCGCCTCCCGGCCCACCCGCCGGGACGAGCCCGAGCCCGCCGGCCTCCTCGGGCTCGCCCCGCCGGTGGGGCCGGGAGGGGGCTGTCTCTTATAAACATATCAGCCGCCCG
>NZ_JARGEF010000485.1:0-1860 GCF_033794725.1 Streptomyces sp. ID05-39B
TGGATTAGTGAGAGGGTGCGGCCGGGGGCCCACGGGGGCTGCGCCCCCGGGGACGGCCCCACCGGCGCCGTGCTCCCTGACGTGGCCTCCCCCGTGTACGTCACCGCGGGTGGTCGCGGCCGGGTTTCGCCAGCCGCCGCCCCTACATGGGCCGCGTCCTCGCCCGGCACTGGCGTGCCGCCCACGACTACGCCACCGTCTGCCTGGCCGACACCGGAGAGGCAGCACCGCTGGTCACGGCCGCCGCCTTCCACGAGGTGTTCGGACGCCTGGCGGGGGGACACCCCGGTGGCGCTCTGCGTCCCCAACTCCTCGTCGCCGTGCGTGACATGGTCCGTGCCTGGGCCGGCGCGGACGGAGTCGTCGCCGTGCTGCCGGAGTTGCGCAAGACCGTCGGTGGCCGGGGACTGCGCGCCGCCCGGCCCGTCACCGCCGAAAGGCGGCAACTCGCCGAACGCGCTTTCCAGAACTTGCCCGCCGCTTCCCAATGCCTTCTGTGGCATACGGAGGTGGAGGCGGAACCCCTCTCCATACCCGCCCTCCTCCTGGGCGTCGACACCTTCACCGCCGCAGCCGGTCTGGAACAGGCGCGGGAACAATTCCGGGCCGGTTGTGTACGCGCCCATCGGGAACTCGCCCCGTCGGGCGAATGCCGTTTCTACAACCGCCTTCTCGACGTGCCCCTGCGCCGCGGCGGAACCCTGCTGCCCGATGTCCGTGACCATCTCGCGCGGTGCCGTCACTGCCGGCACGCCGCCGAACAGCTCAGCCATTTCGACGACGGACTGGGCGTACTGCTGGCCGAGACCGTCCTCGGCTGGGGCGCCCGCCGCTATCTCGACTCCCGCCCCGGACGCTCCACTTCCGCGACGACGGCGACGACAACGGCGACCGCAGCGACGACGGCGACGGCAGCCCTCCGGCCGGCCGAGGCCCGCCCACGCGGCGGGACCGCCCGGCACCGCACGACCTCGACGGGCCTGCTCGCCCTGCCGGGCCACCGCTCGCGGACCGTTCTGGTGGGCGTCGGCCTGACCTCCCTCGCCCTGCTCGCGACCGTGCTGGTGACCCGTGGCTGGTCCCATGACAACGCTGTCCCCGCTGCCGGCGCCACCTGGGGCGCGCCCGTCGGTGGCGCCGACGCGACGGACACCGGCACCGCCCCGGCCGACGCCGCGTCCACCGGCCCCTCGTCGGCCGCCGCCTCCGCCGCGCACTCCGCCGAGGTCGCCCACGGCCGACTGCGCGCCACCGCAGCCGGGCTCTGCCTCGACACCGACGGCGGCCGGGCCGAGGCCGGGACGGTCGCCGTCCTCGGGGCCTGCTCCGCAGCGGCCTCGCAGCAGTGGTCGTACCAGGACGACGGACTGCTGCGCAGCGCCGCCGCACCGGCCCTCTGCCTGACCGCCGAGCCCGGACGCGGGACGGTGGCCCTGGCCGACTGCGTGGTGCACTCCGGAAACGTTCTCTTCGACCTGACCGTCCGCGGCGAACTGCTGCTGCGCAGCGGCGGTGAGGGACTGGTGGTCGCGCCCGGCCCGGGTGGGTTGCGGACCGACGTCACCATCACGCAAAGGGACGGCACGGCGGGCCAGCGGTGGGCCTTCGACCTCGCGCAGGATGCCGGGCGAGGTACGGGGGGACCGCACGGGGCCCCGGACGAGGAGCGGCCGGCGCAGCCCCCGCGGTCGGACGGCAGCAGCCCGACCGCTCCTGTTCCCGCTCCCGCCCCGGAGGGGTCCGCGCCTCCCGTCGCACCCGCGCCCGGACCCGAGCACGAGAAGCGGTTCGTCCAGGCCGACTGCTGCGAGGAGGAGCCCGAGCCCGTCGTGCCGGCCGTCCCACTGCTCCCCTCCCTTC
>NZ_JARGEF010000486.1:0-1851 GCF_033794725.1 Streptomyces sp. ID05-39B
GGAAAAGGGAGTTGTTTTCACGCGAGGTCCGGTCCGGGGGAGACCCTGCTGCTCGGGGTACGGCATCACGGGCCGGGGTCGGCGCGGGCCGTGCGCAGGGCGCTGGACGCCGCCCGGCCGCGGACCGTGCTCATCGAGGGCCCGCCGGAGGCCGACGAGCTGATCGCGCTGGCCGCCGACGAGAACCTCCGGCCCCCGGTCGCGCTCCTCGCGCACGCCGTGGACGAGCCCGGACGGTCGGCCTTCTGGCCGATGGCCGCGTTCTCCCCGGAATGGGTCGCGATCCGCTGGGCCCTGGAGCACGGCGTCCCGGCCCGCTTCATCGACCTGCCTGCCGCGCACACCCTGGCCTGGCAGGCGGAGGCCGACGAGAACCCGGAGCCGGAGGGAGGGCCACCGGGCGACGGCCCCGGCGTCGGCCGCCGCGCCGACCCGCGCGTCGACCCGCTCGCCACCCTCGCCGACGCCGCCGGTCACGACGACCCCGAGCGCTGGTGGGAGGACGTCGTCGAGCACCGGGGTCCGGGCCGACGTGATCCGTTCGCACCCTTCACCGCCGTCGAGGAGGCCATGACGGCGTTGCGCGACACGTACGGTGCCGCGGGCGGCGAGCGGGACCCCGTCAGAGAGGCGTACATGCGGCTCCAGCTGCGGGCGGCGCAGCGGGAGTTCGGGGACGGGGCCGTCGCCGTCGTGTGCGGGGCGTGGCACGTACCCGCGCTCCGCCGCAGGACCGCCCTCACCGCCGACCGGGCGCTGCTGAAGGGACTGCCCAGGACCAGGACCGACCTGACGTGGGTGCCGTGGACCCACCGCAGACTGGCCCGGGCCGGGGGATACGGCGCCGGCGTCGACTCGCCCGGCTGGTACGCGCATCTGTTCGCCTCGCCCGACCGGCCGGTGGAGCGGTGGCTGACCAGGGTGGCGGGCCTGCTCCGCGAGGAGGACCGCATCGTCTCCCCCGCGCACGTCATCGAGGCGGTACGGCTGGCCGAGACGCTCGCCGCGCTGCGGGGCCGACCGCTGCCCGGCCTGAGCGAGACGACCGACGCCGTGCGTGCGGTGCTGTGCGAGGGCTCGGACGTGCCGCTCGCGCTGGTCCGGGACCGGCTGGTCGTCGGGGACGTCATGGGTGAGGTGCCCGCCACCGCGCCCGCGGTGCCCCTGCAGCGCGACCTCCACCGGCTCCAGCGTCGGCTGCGGCTCAAACCCGAGGCGGCGGAGCGCGAGTTGGAGCTGGACCTGCGCAAGGAGACCGACTCCGAGCGCAGCAGGTTGCTGCACCGGCTGCGGCTGCTGGGGGTGCGGTGGGGAGAGCCGGCGCTCTCCCGGGGGAGCACGGGCACGTTCCGCGAGACGTGGCGGCTGCGCTGGGAGCCCGAGCTGTCCGTGCGGGTCGCCGAGGCGGGCGTATGGGGGACGACCGTACTGGCCGCCGCCACCGCCAGGGCGGAGGCGGACGCCGTCACCGGACGGGGGCTCGCCGAGGTGACCGGCCTCGCGGAGCGCTGCCTGCTGGCCGGGCTGCCGGACGCCCTGCCCACGGTGATGCGGGTACTCGCCGACCGTGCGGCACTGGACACCGACGTCGGCCATCTCGCCCAGGCGCTGCCCGCCCTCGTCCGCTCCCTTCGCTACGGCGACGTCCGCGGCACCGACACCGGCGCCCTGGCCGGCGTGGCGGCGGGCCTCGCCGAGCGGATATTCGTCGGCCTGCCTCCCGCGTGCGCCGCACTGGACGCCGACGCGGCCGACGAGATGCGCCGCCACGTGGACGCGGTGCACGGCGCGGTCGGGCTGCTGGAGGAGGCGGCCGGGCCGGAGCGAGGCACCGCGTCCACGTGGCGGCGC
>NZ_JARGEF010000487.1:0-1811 GCF_033794725.1 Streptomyces sp. ID05-39B
GCGCGGTTCGGGGCGCGGTTCGGGGTGGGGCTGTGTGCGGTGTGGATCGCCCCCGCCGTCCGTTCCCGCGACTCTGGAGTTGTGGCCACGGACCACCTGCCCCTTCGGCTGTCATGCCGTCCTGCGGCGCAGGGTCGCTGCTCCCAGGGTCAGGACCAGGAGTGCGCAGCCCGCCACGATCAGGGCGTCCCGGATGAAGTCGGCTGTCATGTCCGTGTGGGTGAGGACCTCGTTCATGCCGTCGACCGCGTAGGACATGGGGAGGACGTTCGAGACGGCCTCCAGGGCGGGGTGCATCGTGTCGCGCGGGGTGAAGAGGCCGCAGAGGAGGAGCTGGGGGAAGATCACCGCCGGCATGAACTGGACCGCCTGGAACTCGGAAGCCGCGAAGGCCGAGACGAAGAGGCCGAGGGCTGTGCCGAGGAGGGCGTCGAGCAGGGCCACCAGGAGAAGGAGCCAGGGACTGCCCAGCACGTCCAGGTCGAGGAACCAGAGGGCCAGGCCGGTGGCGAGGGCGGACTGGAGGATCGCGAGGGCGCCGAAGGCCAGGGCGTAGCCGGCGATCAGGTCGCCCTTGCCGAGGGGGAGGGCGAGGAGGCGTTCGAGGGTGCCGGAGGTGCGTTCGCGCAGCGTGGCGATGGACGTGACCAGGAACATCGTGATCAGGGGGAAGATCCCGAGGAGGGACGCGCCGATGCTGTCGAAGGTGCGCGGGCTGCCGTCGAAGACGTAGCGGAGCAGGAACAGCATCACGCACGGGATGAGGATCATGAGGGCGATCGAGCGCGGGTCGTGCCGGAGCTGGCGCAGGACGCGGGCGGCGGTCGCGGTGGTGCGCGAGAGGTTGAGAGGCGCTGTGGGGGAGGTGTGGGCGGTGGGCGTCGTAGGGGTGGGGGGCGCGGTGTTCGTGGTCATCGGGTCTTCTCCTTCTTGCGGATGGCCCGGGTCGCCGCGTCGACCAGGTGGAGGAAGGCGGCCTCGACGGTGTCCGTGGCGGTGCGGGCGCGGAGTTCGTCGGGGGTGCCGTCGGCGAGGATCCGGCCCTCGCGCATGAGGAGCAGGCGGTGGCAGCGCTCGGCCTCGTCCATGACGTGGGAGGAGACGAGGAGGGTGGTGCCGCGGGAGGCGGCGATCTCGTGGAAGAGGTTCCACAGGTCGCGGCGCAGGACCGGGTCCAGGCCGACCGTCGGTTCGTCGAGGACGAGGAGTTCGGGGGCGCCCAGGAGGGCCACGGCCAGGGAGACGCGGCTTCGCTGGCCGCCGGAGAGGTTGCCTGCGAGGGCGTCGGCGTGGCTGGTCAGGTCGACGTCGGCGATGGTTCGGGCGACGTCGTCGCGGCGGCGGTCGGCCGCCGCGCGGCCCGGGTCGAGGATCGCGGCGAAGTAGGCGAGGTTCTGGCGGACCGACAGGTCGTCGTAGACGGAGGGTGCCTGGGTGACGTAGCCGATGCGGGTGCGCAGGGTGGGGTGGCCTGCGGGGCGGCCGAGGACGTCCAGGGTGCCGGTGACCTTGGCCTGGGTGCCGACGATCGCGCGCATCAGCGTCGACTTGCCGCATCCCGAGGGGCCGAGGAGTCCGGTGATCTGGCCGCGCGGGACCGCGAAGTCGAGGGCGCGCAGGACCGTGCGGGGGCCGCGGACGACGGTGAGGGCGGATGCGCGGACGGCGGCGTCGGCGTCGGGCGGGGTGCTGGGGGCGGCGGTGCCTTGTCCTGTGTCGTCGGGGGGTTCGGAGGTTCGGTCACTGTAATTCACCATGTGATGAATAATCTCTCCGGGGGCGGGAACCGTCAAGAAGGGGGCGTGCGCGGG
>NZ_JARGEF010000488.1:0-1804 GCF_033794725.1 Streptomyces sp. ID05-39B
CGGGTGGGTGGTCTGGCGGGAGGTGCCGGAGCGGATGTCGTGCAGTGCCTGCTGGTAGGCGGCCTGGTCGAACACCTGGGTGTGCAGTTGACCTTGTATCCGGCCAGCAGGAGGGTGGGGATGGCGCGGGTCGCCAGGCGCTGCTGCTCGGCGCTGTCGAGGTGTGCGGGCACCTCGTGCCAGATGTAGACGGGCTCCGGGGTGGGGAACTGGTGTCGTTCGAAGCCCAGTTGGTCGAGCTGGTCGCGTAGCTTCGCGGGCGCGCCGGTCGGCGTCTCGACGTAGATGGTGGGATTCAGCCATCTGCGGTAGATCTCGACGTCGGTGCCGTACTCGTCGGCACGGTTGCCCATGACTCTCCTGTTTCAGCGGTTGCGGGATACGGGAGCGACAGGACGCTGTGCTGGGCTGTGCGTCCTCACGGCCTGACCCGGTTGGGTGGGCATGCGGGCGACGTCGTTTCGGACGCGGAGGATCTGGTCGGCGGCTCGCGAGAGCGCATCAGCCGCACTCCCGAGCTGCGCAGCCGGTTCCAGGTTTGCGCCACTGGCGCCGGGCTGCAGGGACCACAAGCAGGCGACCGCTATGGCCTGCCGGATGAGCGGCAGAAGTCCCTCGGCGGGTGCGGCGATCTCGGTCAGGAGGGCAGCCCTCTCCTCGCCGCTTGAGGCACGAGTGCCCTGTTGGGCCAGCTCAGCGACGTCCCGCAGTGCGGCCTCCCGGCCGGCGTCGGGTACGGCGAGGGCGTTCAAAGCTGGGTCGAGGTGAACGCTGTATCCGCCGCTCAGCAGGGCGTGCGATGCGGCCGTGGCTTTCCGACGCTGTTCGGCGGCGGGAAGACCATGGGGAAGACGGTGGTACGTGCCGCGGGGGCCGGGGTGATCGAGGAAGCTGGCTCGCTGCAGGAGAGCGGCGGCTTGCTCGGTGCCGCCCAGGGCGACGACCAGTCCGCTTCGCGCGTCCTTGGCGATGGTGACGTACTCCAGGACATCGAAGTCGGGCTCGACCTCCCTCATCGCGTCCGGGCCGCCGACGCCCGGGACGCCGTCGGGGCCGGCGGGGCTGCCGGCGCCGTGGCAGTGGGGGCGATCCGGCCGGAGGGGTGCTGGAGTGCGGTGCCGATGCCGTGGGCGCGCAGCTGCTGGCCGGTTGCGCGGACGGCACGCGCCTGCTTGTAGGTGTCGTCGCCGGAGAGCCGGTACACGCCGGTCTGCTCTTGCATGACGAAGCCGTTGGCGGCCAGCACGTTCGCGGCTGTATCCCCGACCGGGGCGGCGGCGAGGCTGCCGTCCGGCTGCCAGGTCAGCACGACCCGGTCCGGCTGCGAGGGCACGATGTCGTCCATGGCGTTGAGGCGGACGCGGGCCAGGGCGGTGTCGTAGCGGGCGAGCAGGTCACCGGCGACCTGTTCTGCGGCGAGGAACGGATCGTCGGTCACCGCGATGCCATTGGGCTCGGGCACGCCGCGGTACGCCTCGTCGGGTAGGCCGCGCGGTGCAACGGCGGCGATGAGGAAGCCGTCGCGCTCGTCGTGCCGGTCGAGAATGACCAGCTGGGCGCCGTCCGGACGGGACAGGACGGCCGCCTGGCGCAACGGGTGCGCGGCGAGGGATTCGGCGACGAGGTCCAGGTCCCAGACGCGGTCGGCCAGCTCGGCAAGAGCCTCCTGGTCCTTGGCGGGGTGGTGGGTGCTGCGCCAGGTACCGGGGAGTTCACCTGCGAGAACGTCTGCGAAGGAGGCGAGGCGCTCGGGGTCTTCGTGGTGGTGCATGGAGTCCTTGGCGGGGGAGGGGGTGGTGTCAGC
>NZ_JARGEF010000489.1:0-1796 GCF_033794725.1 Streptomyces sp. ID05-39B
CGCCCCCGGCGCGACGGCCACGACCGCGAACCCGGCCGCGGCCACCAGCGCCCCCACGCGTACGACCGCCACGGCCCCGAACCGCCGCACCCCGAGGTCCCCGAGGGCCCGCCCGAGCAGCGTGGTCACCATGTAGACGTTGTACGGGACCGTCGCCAGTTGCTCGGAGCTCCCCAGCACGTCTTGGAGGTACTTGGCACTCCAGTTGGACACGGTCGAGTCCCCGATGTACGCGAACGTCATCACCAGACACAGCGGCAACAGCGCCTTGAAGACGACACCCTGGCCCCGCCCGCCCTCACCCGTCTCGGAGACGGCCCCACGCTCGGCCTCGGCCTCGTCCCCCTTCCCGTCGACGTACCACCGGCTCCCCACCACCACGGCCGGCAGCAACACCAGCACCACCGGCAGATACGACACCCACAGCGCGAGATGCCAGTGCGCCCCGACCCACGCCAGCGAAGCCCCAAGGATCCCGCCCAGGCTGTACACCGCGTGGAAACTGAGCATGATGCTCCGCCCGTACGCCCGTTGCAGGCTCACCCCGAGCATGTTCATCGAGGCGTCCAGGGCGCCCACGGCGAGCCCGAACAGCGCGAGCGCGAAACCCAGCACCGCCAGTCGGTCCCCCGCCCCCACGCCGAGGAGTGCGAGCAGTACGACCGGCTGGGACCAGCGCAGCAGCCGACTGGGCGGTATCCGCTTCACCAGCCGCTCGGTCGCCACGCTCCCGACCCCGGCGAGGATCGGCACGGCGGCGAGGAAGACGGGCAGCAACGCGTCGGAGACCCCGTACCGGTTCTGGATGGCGGGGATCCGTGTCACGAGCAGCGCGAAGGCGACGCCCTGGGCAAAAAAGCTCAACGCCAACGAGGCCCTACCGCGCCGCAGCACTTCTGTCATGGCCGCGAGCGTAAGGCCCCGGCGTACTCGTGGGTAGATCCAGCCAAAGATGAATTCAGTTCAGCTTTGCCGACCGGCTCACCTCAGCAGGTCGGCCAACTCCCCCATGCCCGCGAAGAGTCCGCTCGCACCGGCCAGCTTCGCGGGCGGCGTCATCGCGGTGAATCCGTACACGTCCATCCCGGCCGCCACGGCCGCCCGCACCCCTAGCGGACTGTCCTCGACGACGACGCACCTCTGCGGCGCGACCCCCATCCGCTCAGCCGCGTGCAGAAAGAGGTCCGGTGCAGGCTTCCCCTTGCCCACGTCCTGCGCACTGAAGATCCGCGCGTCCTCGAACCACCGGTCGAGCCCGGTCGCGCGATGCCCCACCCGTATCCGCTCATGGCTCCCGGAGGAGGCGACACAGTACGGCACTCCGTCCGCGGTGAGCTTTTCCAGCACGTCGTTCACCCCCGGCACGGGCCGCAGCTCCCGCTCGAACGCGGCGAACACCCGGGAGTGGAAAACATCGTCGAAGTCCGCCGGCAACCGCTCCCCGCTCCGCTCCAGCACCAGGTCGTGAATGCGATGCATGGCGGACCCCATGTAGTCCCGGATCGAGTCCTCGTACGACGTCGGATGCCCGAGTTCGGTGAGATAGGCGGCCAGTAGCCGATTGGAGATCGACTCACTGTCGACGAGCACACCGTCATTGTCGAAGACGACCAGGTCATAGCGCATGAACCGATCCTAGAACCTGAAAGTACCGGTAAACGCAGAAAACCCCCGTGCCATGGGCACGGGGGTTTTCTCTAAAGATTGTTCGGCGGCGTCCTACTCTCCCACAGGGTCCCCCCTGCAGTACCATCGGCGCGGTGAGGCTTAGCTTCCGGGTTCGGAATGTAACCGGG
>NZ_JARGEF010000048.1:0-40510 GCF_033794725.1 Streptomyces sp. ID05-39B
CCCCGCCTCCTGCCCACTTCACGGGCCGTACCGCCACCCTCCGCTCCCTTCACCGCACGCTCACCACGGAGCCGCTGCCCGGCGCGGGCGCGCTCACCGTCATCAGCGGCATGGCCGGCGTGGGCAAGAGCGCCGTCGCCCTGCATGTGGCCCACGCCCTGAAGGAACGTTTCCCCGACGGTCAGCTCTACATCAACCTGCACGGGGCCACCCCGGGCATGACCCCCCTCACCGCAGGCCAGGCCCTCGCCGCCCTCCTCCGCGACCTCGGCACCGACCCCCGGCACATCCCCGAACCCCCCGACGCGGCAGCCGCATTGCTCCGCACCCTGCTCGCGCCGACCCGCACGCTCCTCGTGCTGGACGACGCCGCACACGCCGCGCAAGTACGCCCGCTGCTCCCGGCCGGCCCCGGCTGCGCGGTGATCGTCACCAGCCGCTCCCTGCTCACCGCCCTCGACAGTGCCCACCGTTTCCCCCTGGCGCCCCTGTCCGACGAGGAGAGCGCCGCCCTGCTCCGCGCGGTGTCGGGACGCGACGGTCTCGGCCCCGGGCACCCGCTCGTCGGCCTCACCGGCCGTCTCCCGCTCGCCCTGCGCGTGGTCGCCGCCCGCCTCGCCGCGCGCCGGGCCCTCACCCCCGACGCCCTGGCGGGCCAACTCGCCGAGACCCGGTACCGGTTGCACCACCTGGAGTACGACGACCTCAGCGTGCGCCGTTCCCTCGCCGTCGCGCACGACGCGCTCGCCGCCTCCGAGCGCGAGGCCGACCGCGACGCAGCCCTCGCGCTCCGCCACATCGGCGCCCTCGACCTCCCCTCCTACGGCGTTCCGCTGCTCGCCCGCCTCACCGGCACCGACGCCCGCCGCGCCGGGGCGGCCCTCGACCGCCTCGTCGACGTCGCCCTCCTGGAGGAGACGGCGTACGGCCGCTACACCCCCCACGACCTGGTGCGGGACTTCGCACGCGAACTGGC
Source organism: Streptomyces sp. ID05-39B (assembly GCF_033794725.1). Classification (NCBI taxonomy): domain Bacteria; kingdom Bacillati; phylum Actinomycetota; class Actinomycetes; order Kitasatosporales; family Streptomycetaceae; genus Streptomyces; species Streptomyces sp. ID05-39B. The sequence continues at coordinate 977 of NZ_JARGEF010000048.1, forward strand.
GAAGGGCGGCGCGGGCACCGACGGCGTCGTCGACAACGACTCCCCGAGGACGGCCGCCCTGCGCTGGTACGCCGCCGTCGCCGAACGGGCCCTCACGGCCATCGTCGAACCGGGCCCCGACCAGGACGACCGCCGCCGGCCCACCACCGCCCAGCCGCCCGGACACGCGGACCAGGCGCGCGACGTGCCGCCCTTCGCCGGCCCCGAGGAGGCCTTCGCCTGGGCCGACAGCGAACTGGAGAACATCGTCGCGCTGGTGGAGCACGGCACGAACCACCCGCACGGCGTTGCCGAGGCACAGGATGATGCCGGCACCCACGGCGTTGCCAAGGCGCACGGCGATGCCGCCGCCCACGGCGATGCCGCCGCCCACGGCGATGCCGCCGCCCAGGGTGATACCGGCACCCACGGCGATGCCGACCACCACGCCCCCCTCGTCTCCACCCTCCTGCGCCTGCTCTTCCCCTACCTCCACCGCAGCGGCCGGGTCGCCGAGATGGACGTGCTCGGGCGGACCGCCCTACGGGTGGCGCGGCGGCTCGCAGACGAGGCCGCCGAGGCCTACGCGCTGGGCGATCTCGCGGGCCTGCACTTCCTGACCGGCCGCCAGAAGGACGCCCTCGCCCTCACCGACCGGGCCCTGAGGATCTGGCGTCGCCTCGACCGGCTCTCCTGGATCCGGCGCTGCCTCAACAACCGGGGCCTGCTCCTTGAGGGCCTCGGCCGCTACGCGGAGTCCGGCCTCGCCCTGCGGCAGAGCCTGGAGTACTCGCGCCGGCTCGGCGACCGGCACGGCCAGGCCGTCACCCACAGCCACCTCGGCAACCTGTACGAGCACACCGACCCGCGTGCCGCCATCGAGCAGCACCGGCTCTCGCTCGCCATCGGGGACGAGATCGGGGCCGTACTCGTGCAGCACTCGGCGCACTGCAACATCGGCTACGCGCATCTCACCCTCGGTGAACCGGCCGCCGCCCGCCCGCACTTCGAGGAGAGCCTGCTCATTCTCGGGGGCCACGGCGACTGGCACGGCGAGTCCCAGTCCCGGCTCGGCCTGGTCCGTGCGCTGCGCCTGCTGGGCCGCACCGAGTCCGCCGTCCGTGAGTGCGCCGAGCTGCTGCGCCGCGCCGACGCCCGCGCCGACTGCTACACCGGCGCCCTGGCCCGCCACCAGCACGGTCTTCTGCTGCGTGAGCAGGGCAGGCCGGAGCGGGCGGCGGACGAGTGGCGGCGGGCGCTGGCCGCGCTGGCCGGCACGGACGAGAACGCCGTGGTGGGGGAGCTGAGGGAACTGCTCGCCGGGGAGCGGTGATCACTTGGCGTCGGCATAGCACTCCACGACCGCCGTGGTGAACGGGAACCGCACCGGCGTCTGTCCGAACGTGAGCCGTCCGGCCAGGTCGGACGCCTCCCGGATCGCGGCGACGACCGTCTCGGCCTCCTCCTCGGGACAGTGCACGATCACCTCGTCGTGCTGGAAGAAGACCAGCTCCGCCGCCATGTCCGCGCAGGTCTGCCGCAGCGCGGCGAGCAGCAGCAGGGTCCAGTCGGCCGCGCTGCCCTGGACGACGAAGTTGCGGGCGAAGCGGCCCCGCGCGCGGGCGTCGCTGGAGGCGTACCCGGGCACCCACGGGCGGTCCTCGGGAGGATCCTCGTCCCCGGAGGGGATGCCCGCCTCCTCCGCCGCGTCCGCCCCGGCCCCGACCGCGGGTGGGCAGGTCCGGCCCAGCCAGGTCCGGACGAGCCGGCCTTCCTTGCCGGCCTGTGCCGCGTCGTCGACGTAGGCCACCGCGCGCGGGAAGCGGCGGCGGAGCGCGGCGAGGTTCTTGAGCCCGTCGCCGGAGGTCTGGCCGTAGACCGCGCCGAGTACGGCGAGTTTGGCCTGGGCGCGGTCGCCGGAGAAGGCGCGCTCGGACACGGCCTGGTAGAGGTCGCTCTCCCGGCCGGCCACCTCCATCAGTCCCGGATCGCGGGAGATCGCCGCGAGGACGCGCGGCTCCATCTGGTCGGCGTCGGCGACCACGAGCCGCCAGCCGGGGTCGGCGACCACGGCACGCCGGATCACCTTGGGGATCTGGAGGCCGCCCCCGCCGTTGGTCACCCAGCGGCCGGTGACGGTGCCGCCCGCGAGGAACTCGGGGCGGAAGCGGCCGTCGCGTACCCAGTCCTGCAGCCAGGACCAGCCGTGCGCGACCCAGATGCGGTACAGCTTCTTGTACTGGATCAGCGGCTTCACCGCCGGGTGGTCGATCGACTCCAGTTCCCAGCGGCGGGTGGACCTGACCTTGATGCCGGCCTGCGCGAACGCCTTGACCACGTCGGCGGGCAGGTCCGGACGCACCCGGCGCCCGAACGCCGCCGACACCTCGTCCGCGAGTTCGGCGAGGCGCCGGGGTTCACCCCTGCCCGCGTAGCGCTCGCCGAGCAGGTCGTGCAGCAGCGCGCGGTGGACGTCGGCGCTCCAGGGCAGTCCCGCGCGGTTCATCTCGGCGGCGACCAGCATCCCCGCCGACTCGGCCGCCGTCAGCAGCCGCATCCGCTCCGGGTGCTCCGCCCGGTCGTGCCGTCGCTGCTGCTCGGCGTAGACCGCCAGGAGGTCGGCCAGCGGGAGGGTGGCGGCCTGCGGCTCGAAGAGCGAGGACTGCGCGCCGGGCTCCGCGGCGCGCTGCGGCGGGTCGGGAGGCACCGGGCCACCCCGCAGCCGGGCCAGGGCGGCGACGGCCGAGCGGGGCTCGCCGTGCCGCCCCTCGTGGCCGAGGAGGAGGGTCTCGGCGTCCTCGACGTCGTAGCACCGCTCTGCTCGCACCCCCGCGGCGAGCAGACGCGGATACACCTCCGCCGTGGACCGCCACACCCACCGGCCGACGTCCGGCCGGGACCGGACCGCCGCCGCGAGGTCCGGCTCGCGGACCACAGGGCCCGCGGGCAGCCCGTCCGGACCGAGGGGGGCCAGCTCCGCGCCACCGCCCTCGGCCGGAGCAAGTGCCCAGCGTTCGGCCATGCTGCGAGTGTCGCAGGGGGGTCTGACATCGACGCTGATACTCAGGTCCCGTCCTCAGGTCCCGGAGCGACGGCCGGACCCCGGTGTCAGGCGTCGCGCCGGGACAACGGCCGGCCCCCGGTGCCAGGCGTTGCTCCCGGGACAACGGTCGGCCCCCCCGGTCTCAGGCGTCGCGCCGGGACGACCGCGGGGCCCGCAGGTCTCCGCCGTCGCTCCCAGGACGACGTCCGGGCCTGCCGGTTCAGACGTTGCTCTCGGGGCAATGGTCGGCGGACAACGGCCGGGCCCCGGTCTCAGGCGTTGCGCCAGGGCGACGTCCGGGCCCGCCGGTCTCAGGCGTCCTCCTCCTCCGCCTCCTCCCGCGCCCCCACGATGCCGGCCAGCGCCTTTGCCACGTACCGCTCGACGCCCGCCTTGTCGACGCCGAGCCCGCTGAGGACGCCCTCACCGTTCTCGAACTCCAGCAGGGCCAGCAGGATGTGCTCGGTGCCGATGTAGTTGTGGCCGAGGCGCAGGGCCTCGCGGAAGGTGAGTTCGAGGACCTTCTTGGCGTCCGAGCCGTAGGGGACGAGTTCGGGCACCTCGTCGGCGGCGGGCGGCAGCGCGGCGGTCGCGGCCTCGCGCACCGCCTGAGGGGTGACGCCCTGCGCCGCGAGCGCCTTGACGGCGAAGCCTTCCGGTTCGGCGAGCAGGCCGAGGACGAGGTGGGCGGGAAGACCCTCGGAGTTGCCGGCCGTCTTGGACGCGGTGTGGGCGGCCATGACGGTGTTGCGCGCGCGGGGGGTGTACCGGTTGAAGCCCTGGCTGGGGTCGAGGTCGGCCGACTCCTTGGGCACGAACCGCTTCTGCGCGGCCTGCCGGGTCACGCCCATGCTCCGGCCGATGTCGGTCCAGGAGGCCCCCGAACGCCGGGCCTGGTCGACGAAGTGACCGATCAGGTGGTCTGCCACGTCACCGAGGTGCTCGCCGGCGATGACGGCGTCCTGGAGCTGTTCCAGGGGTTCGGGGTGGACCTTCTTGATGGCGTCGATCAGGTCGTCGAGACGGATGGAGGACGTGGGATCCTGTCGCGAAGTCATGTGTCAACCGTAAGTTGACACCCCTCCACTGTCAACTCTTGGTTGACAGTCCCGTGCCGCCACGCGCGCGTGGCACGATCCATGGGTGAGCAGCACGCCCAGCACCGTGGAACGCGCCTTCCAGGCAGCCCTCTACGACGACACCGACACCACTCTCGACACCGGCGCCTCCCTGCTGGCCGCCGACCCGGCCTCGGACGCCGAACTCGACCGGCGCGGCGAGGAGTTCCTGGCAGCCGCCTGGCGCCGCGGCTGGGAGCCCGCCGACCTCGTACGGCTCGTGCGCCGCGACCTGGGGGACGCCCACGTACGACTGCTGTCGGCGCTGATCCGTGCGCAGGCGCCGCACGACCGGGCCCGCGGCCGGCGCTGGACGGCCCAGCTGGAAGAGTTGCCCACCGATCCCTCGCCCCGTACCGGCGACCGCTTCTCCCATGCCACGGCGGTTCTGGAGCTGTACCGGCTGCTGCTGCGGCTGCCCGCCCTGGAACCCCTCCAGGAGGCGGGCGGACGGCCGCGCTCCGACTCGCGCATGCTCACCCGCATCCGCGCGCTGCTCGCGAAGGCGGAGGCGACCGGGTTTCCCGAGGAGGCCGAGGCGCTCACCGCGAAGGCGCAGGAGCTGATGGCCCGGCACAGCGTCGACGAGGCGCTGCTCGACGCGGCGGCCCCGGCGCCGGACGCGCCGGGCGCCCGGCGCATCGGCGTCGAGCCGCCGTACGAGCAGGCCAAGGCGGTGCTGCTGGACGCGGTCGCCGGCGCGAACCACTGCCGGGCCGTGTGGAACGAACCTTTCTGCTTCTCCACGGTCGTCGGTTTCGAGGCCGACCTGGAGGTGGTGGAGCTGCTCTACACCTCGCTCCTGGTGCAGGCGAGGACCGCGATGACGAAGGCCGAGGCGGCACAGCGGGCGGGCGGCCGTAAGCGCACCAAGAGCTTCCGCCAGTCCTTCCTGGCCGCCTACGCCCACCGCGTGGGCACCCGCCTGGCCGCCGCGGCCGGGACCCCGGTCACCGCCGACCTCCTCCCGGTCCTGGCCTCGCGGGAGGTGGCGGTCACAGCGGCCACGGACCGTCTCTTCCCGCGGACCACCACCACCCGTCTGCGAGGCGTCACCGACGAGGCGGGCTGGACGCAGGGCGCCGAAGCGGCGGACCGGGCACAGGTCCACTCCCGCCCGCACCTGCCCTGACGGACCGGTGACCGGGCCCGGCCGAACCCGGAATCAGTCCCCCGCCACCTGGAACGCGCTCACCGAGGCGTCCGGCTTGTCGCCGTCCTTGAGGGCGACCGCGCCGTACGACCAGTCCAGGCTCTCGGTGGCGGAGGCGTCCGGCAGGCCGTACGTGACGGTCTTGACGGCGAGGCTGCTCGCGCCCTCCTCGCCGCGGACGTAGGTGATCGTGAATGCGGCGGCGCCCTGCTCGGCGAGGGGCAGCGGCTGGGACTGGGCGCCCTCGTCGTGGGGGACGGCGGCGGTGGTGCCGTCGGCCTCCAGCTCGACCTTCGGGAAGCCGTCCAGGGTGCACGCCTTGCCGCCGTTGGTGACCGTGACGGTCACGTTGCCGGTGTCCCCGGCGGCCGGCGCGGCGTTCACGGCACCGGCCGCCATGGTGAGGTCACCGGCGGCGCACGCGGTACCGGAGGCGGCAGCGGTGCCGGACGCCGAGGAGGCCTTGCTCTCCCCGTCGCCGGAGGCGCTGTCGTCCCCGCCCCCGCAGGCGGTCAGAAGGAAGGCGGCGGCAAGGGCGGTGACGGTGATCGGAACGGCGCGCATGAGTGGTCCCTACGGTTACGTGACGGTGCTCGGAGGATCATCACGCATGAACGCCCTCCTCCGCCGCACGTCCCCGCCCTCGTGATCGCTTCGCTATCCCAGACCGGCCGTCGGCAGCCCGGACGGCCACTGCCCGTCCTCCGCCTTGGTGTACGTCTCCGCGCCGGCCGGCCCGTCCCAGGTGATCTTGAGGCTGTCGCCCTCGGCGGAGTCGACCATGCCGGTCGTCCGGTCCTTGGTCCCGCTCGGGCAGCTGAGCCGGATCATCGTCATGTCCGCCTCCTTGCCGGCGGTCCCGCTGCACACGGTCCCGCCGGTCGCGAAGAGGGCGGCCTGCTCCCCGGTGATGATCAGGGCGACGGCCCGTCCGTCCGCCGTGGCGAGCCAGCTCCCCTCCAGATCACCGGAGGCCGTGACCGGGGACGAAGGCGTGCTCGCCTCGCCGCTCCCGGTGCCCGAGCCGGCCGTCACACTCGGCGTGGCCGAGGACGAGCTGTCGGAGTCACCGTCGCCGCTGCACGCGGAGAGCGCGAGCGTCCCCGCCAGTACGGCGGCGGTCACGGCGGCGGCCCGCACCCCTCGGCGGGACGTCCCGCGCGCGGGACGTGAGGCGGGCGAGGGGCGCGAGAAGTTCGCCGAAGTCACTGCGGGCTCCCAAGCAGTAGCCGGACGGCCGGATCGGCCGGAAGGACCGTCAGCAAGCTACCAGCCGGGAAACAAGGAGGCCCCGACTCGCGCACTCCCGCAAGCGACGCCCCGACTCGGGCACTCACACAGGGAGGCCCCGACCCCGGCACTCACACAAGGAAGCCCCGACTTGGGCTCACACAGCGGATCTCCGACTCGGGCACTCCCGCAAGCGACGACGCCCGCCCCGGCGGCAACACCGGCGGACGGGACAGGACCCGCAGGGACCTCACGCAGGGGAGGCCCCCGGGGCCCCTCGGCGGGAACACCGGAGCGCGCGAGCCCCGGACCTCACCAGGAGGCCTTGCGCACCCCCGGCAGATACCCCGCGTGCGCCTGCCCCCGCAGGCTCACCCGGGACAGCCCGAACGCCCGGTAGTACCCGCGCGGCCGTCCGTCCACCTGGTCCCGGTTGCGTACGCGCGTGGCGCTCGCGTCCCTCGGCTGCCGGCGCAGTTCCCCTTGTGCGGACAGCCGTTCCGCCTCCGTCGACGAGGGCCGCCGGATGATCTCCTTCAGTTCGGCCCGCCGCTCGGCGTACCGGGCGACTACCTCCTGCCGCCGCTCGTTCTTCGCGATCTTGCTCTTCTTCGCCATCAGACCCGCACCCCCCGCGCCCGGATCCGGGCGACCGCGGCCTCGACGCCGATCACGTCGACCGTCTTGATCCCCTTCGTGCTCAGCCGCAGCCGTACCTGACGGCCCTCGCTGGGCAGCCAGTACCGCTTGGACTGGATGTTGGGGTCGAAGCGGCGCGAGGTGCGCCGGTGGGAGTGGGAGATGCGGTTGCCGAAGCCCGGCTGGGCGCCGGTCAGCATGCAGTGCGCGGACATGGGTGACGTACCTCTCCTCGAAGCCAAGATGCTAATGGAAGTCATTTTCAGTAAGGTAGCAGCATGGCACGCAACGAACTGCGCCCGGTCATCAAGCTCCGCTCCACCGCGGGGACCGGCTACACCTACGTCACCCGCAAGAACCGCCGCAACGACCCGGACCGGATGACCCTGCGCAAGTACGACCCCACCGTCGGCCGCCACGTCGACTTCCGAGAGGAACGCTGACCAGCCATGCGCAAGGGAATCCACCCGTCCTACGGCCCTGTCGTCTTCCGCGACCGCGCCGCCAGCCACGCCTTCCTCACCCGCTCCACGATGAGCAGTGAGAAGACGGTCGAGTGGGAGGACGGCAACACCTATCCGGTCGTCGACGTCGAGATCTCGAACGTCAGCCACCCCTTCTACACCGGCACCGCCCGCGTCCTGGACACGGCCGGCCGCGTGGAGCGCTTCGAGCGCCGGTTCGGGAAGCGGGGAGGGGCGTGAGTCTGCCGGTGGTGATCGTCGGCGGGCTGCACGCGGACGCCCGCCGGAGCACCGTCGCGCGGCTGCTCGCCGACGTCCCCGGCAGCGTGGCCCTCCACCACGACCTGGCGACGGCGGCGGCCGGCACGGTCGTCCGCACGATCCGGGACGCCGACGGCATCCTCTCCGCGGGCGAGGCGCCGCTGGTCAACGACTGCGCCTGCTGCGCCCTGCGCGAGGACCTCGTGCCCGAGCTGCTCCGCCTCGCCGACGACCCCGCCACCCGGCTGGCGGTCGTCGAGCTGTGGGACTCCGTCGAGCCCAAGGCGATGGCGGAGGTGGTCGTCGCCGGTGGTCTCACCGTCACCGGCGTGATCACCGCCGTCGACCCGGCGCTCCTGCTGCCGTACCTCGGCAACGGCGACGACCTCGCCGAGCGCGGCCTCGCTGCCGCGGCCACCGACCGGCGGACCGTCGCCGACACCTTCGCCCGACAGCTGGAGTACGCCCCCGTCCTGGCCGTCGTCGACTCCCCGGAGGCCGATGACGAGGACCGCGAGCTGCTGGCCCAGCTCCACCCGACGGCCCGCCGGGTCCCCGTGCGAGGCGGCCACCTCGCGGACCCGGCGGGCGCATCCGCACGTGCAGGCGCACCGGAGCCGCACGCGCCGCTCACCGCAGCCGCGTTCGCCGGCTTCGACGTGGAGGCCGCCGCCGCGGCCCAGCACCCCGCCTGTGCCCTGCTGCCCGCGGAGGCCGACGCACACGGCGTCGCCACGTTCGTCTGGCACCGCCGCCGCCCCTTCCACCCGGAGCGGCTGTACGCGGCGCTGGAGGACCTGACCTGCGCCGCCGCCCGCAGCCGGGGCCGGTTCTGGCTCGCCGACAAGCCGGACGTGCTGCTCCACTGGGACGCGGCCGGCGGCGCCCTGTGCGTGGAGTCCGCGGGCCCCTGGCTGGCCTCGCTGCCGGACGCGGCCTGGGAGATGCTGCCGCCGGTCCGCCGCGCCGCGGCCGCCATGGACTGGCACCCCGAGCACGGCGACTGCTGCCAGCACCTGGTCTTCACCTCGCCCGGCCTCGACCGCGACGGACTCCACGAGCTGCTGGACTCCTGTCTGCTCACCGACGCCGAGTACGCCGCCGGGCGCGACGCCTGGAAGCGGCTGCCGCCCGCCTTCGACACCCTTCTGGAGGTCTGACCCGTGCCCCGCAAGACCGAACGCAAGCCCGCCAAGAACCGGCCCAACCCGCTGGATCAGGCCGGAATCACGTACATCGACTACAAGGACACCGCGCTGCTGCGGAGGTTCATCTCCGACCGCGGCAAGATCCGCAGCCGCCGGGTCACCGGGGTCTCGGCTCAGCAGCAACGCCGCCTGGCACGGGCCGTCAGGAACGCCCGCGAGATGGCGCTCCTGCCGTACAGCACCCGCTGACACCCCGCCGAACCCCGGTCACCTCCGTACGATCACTCCCCTCATCACCGTAGGAGCTGTTCGCTGTTCGTACGACGGGGAGCACGCCCGGCGTCCCGTCGTCCTGGCGGGAGGACCGACCCTCATATCCGTCAACCGGCTGCCTTCCCTCACTCGTCGGGAGACGGCTCCCCCCTCGCCCCCGTGGACGACGCCCGCGTCGCTCACGGGGGCGAGTCCGTTTTGTGCCGGGGAGGCGGAGGCGGCGGCCCCGGCCTGTTCGCGGCGGGGGAGGCCACGGCGCGGACGGCTGCCGTGAGGTCCGTGGCGGGGCGGCCGGAGTCTCCCCGCCGGCCGGACGGCCCACCGAGTGGACGGCCGGCGTCCGCCCAGGCGGGGTGATCCGGCCACCCGCCGGGGCCCGCGACGGGGGTCGGTCGGCCGAACCGTGTCCGGGACGACGGAACATCGAGGGCACCCGATGCGTCTCTTCCTGTGCACGAGTGGTTCGATCCGTACCACCACCTGTCCTGACCGCCCTGCCGCAGGTCACCCGGAAGACCGGTCATCGCATGCGGGGCGGGCTTCGGGGCAGACGCGCGAAGGGGCCCCAGCACCGTCCTGGGCTCGGTAAAGCAGGCGTCAAAGCTGTAACCGCGTAGGCACCCCGCGTGCACGTGCATCTGCTCATGCAGGCGCACGTGAACGGGGCTATGATCCGGAACAGTTGACCATGGCATCTATGGCCGCACGAGCCAGTGCACCACCAGGGAGCGACCTGTGGACCACGACGTTGACGGGGGGCACGACGTGTACAACGGCATGGCGGCCACACAGCTGTACGGCGTTGCCTGGCAGAAGAGCCGGCACAGCAACTCCCAGGGGTCCTGCGTCGAGTTCGCGCGGCTGCCCGGCGGTGAGGTGGCCGTACGCAACTCGCGTTTCCCGGACGGTCCCGCGCTCGTCTACACCCGGGCCGAGATCGAGGCGATGCTCCTGGGCATCAAGGACGGCGAGTTCGACCACCTGATCGCGGGCTGACGGCGGTCGGTCCCGGCGTACGACATGCCGGGAAAAACGGTGCACAAGGGGCTGTGACGCGCGTAGAACCGCGGCACCGGAAGGCGCCGCGGTTCGTCATTCGCCGGGAGTGTGCAGGCGGAACAGCGCCCAGACGACCTTGCCGCCCAGGTTCGGCGACAGCGGCTGCCAGCCCCAGCCCTCGGCGAAGGAGTCGACGAGGAACAGGCCGCGGCCCGACTCCGCCGAGAAGTCGTCCACCTCGCGCGGCAGGGGACTGTCGTGACTGGGGTCGCGCACCGCGCACACCAGCCGCTCGGTCCACCGCAGCAGGTGCAGACGCACGGGTGCCTGCTGCTCGGGTACGCGCGGAGCGGCCTCGGGTGACAGTCCGTGCCGCAGGGCGTTGGTCACCAGTTCCGAGACGACCAGGCATATGTCGTCGAACCGCTCGCCCACGTCCCACTGGCCCAGGGTTCTCCTGGTGAACTGGCGTGCCTCGCGCACCGCTTCGAAGCGGGCCGGCAGGGCGCAGGAGGCCGCGTCGGACACGGCCGCGGGATCAAGCGGCGGAAGGCCCTGCCGTAACGGCTCGAGCATGGTCGATCCATTCGTCCCCATGCGAGGCACTCCCGGGATTCGCGGTCGTTGCGATGCAGCGGTGGCGCGGGACCATGGTTTCCGATGCGAAGGGCAGATGCAAGGGCAGATGCACGTGCACGTGACCGAAATGGACCCGCCCGTACCGCTTCTTGGCCATTTTTTCCGCCATCTTCTTGTGGTTGGCGAACACTTCCCTTGCTTTCTCCTCACCCTTCCCTCGCGCGGCACCACGTGTACCCTTTGGCTTTTTTCCATCTCTGTAATCGGACGAGTACTGCTCGAAGTGTTTTAGTGGCAGACTGCGGGCCCTGAGGACGGTTGGGGAGGCTGGCGAACGTGAGCGCGGGAGAGCCCGGATCGGTGGTGCGGCGGATGCTGCTCGGCTCGCAACTACGGCGACTGCGTGAGGCGCGAGGCATCACACGCGAGGCGGCGGGTTACTCGATCCGGGCGTCGGAGTCGAAGATCAGCCGGATGGAACTGGGCCGGGTGAGTTTCAAGACCCGTGACGTCGAAGACCTGTTGACGCTGTACGGCATCGCGGACGACGCCGAACGCCAGGCGCTCGTCGGACTCGCCCGCGAGGCCAACGTCGCCGGCTGGTGGCACAGCTACTCCGACGTCCTGCCCAACTGGTTCCCCACCTACGTGGGCCTGGAGGGCGCCGCCGCCCTGATCCGGGCGTACGAGGTGCAGTTCGTGCACGGTCTGCTCCAGACCGAGGCGTACGCGCACGCGGTCGTGCGGCGCGGGATGAAGGGCGCGAGCGCGGCCGACATCGACCGGCGGGTGGCCCTGCGCCTGGAGCGCCAGAAGTACCTCGTCGCCGAGAACGCCCCCGACTTCCACATCGTCCTCGACGAGGCCGCCCTGCGCCGCCCCTACGGCAACCGTGAGGTCATGCGCGAGCAGCTCCAGCACCTGATCGAGGTCTCCGAGCGGCCCAACGTGCGGCTGCAGGTGATGCCGTTCAGCTTCGGCGGCCACTCGGGCGAGTCCGGCGCCTTCACCATCTTGAGCTTCCCGGATTCCGACCTCTCGGACGTCGTCTACCTGGAACAGCTCACCAGCGCCCTCTATCTGGACAAGCGCGAGGACGTCACCCAGTACGAGCAGGCGTTGAAGGAACTCCAGCAGGACAGCCCCGGCCCCGACGAGAGCCGGGACCTCTTGCGCGGGCTGATCCAGCTCTCCTAGCGTTCGCGCGGCGCTTTCCGGGTTTCCTCCCGGGAAGCCCAGAAGTGCCCCAAGCGTTGCCCCAACTCCCTTGAAACACACGTACGATGACGTGTGATCAGATCGTGATGTCGATCGCAGCCGATCGCAGCAGGGGATTGAGGGATCACATGTCGTCGTACTTCACAGACCTGGCCCAGCAGTACATCGACGGTAAGTGGCGTCCAGGGACCGGGTCCTGGGACATCATCGACTTCAATCCCTACGACGGCGAGAAGCTCGCGTCGATCACGATAGCCACGGTCGGCGAGGTCGACGAGGCCTACCGCGCCGCCGCCCGCGTCCAGAAGGAGTGGGCCGCCACCAACGCCTACGCCCGCCGCTCGGTCTTCGAGAAGGTGCTGCGGCTGGTCGAGGAGCGCGAGGCGGAGATCAGCGAGGTCCTCGTCGACGAGGCCGGCGGCACCTTCGGCAAGGCCGCCTTCGAACTCCACCTGGCCAAGGAGTTCCTGCGCGAGTCGATCCACCTGGCGCTGCGCCCCGAGGGCCGCATCATCCCCTCGCCGATCGACGGCAAGGAGAACCGCGTCTACCGCGAGCCGGTCGGCGTCGTCGGCGTGATCAGCCCCTTCAACGTGCCCTTCCTGCTCTCGCTGAAGTCGGTCGCCCCCGCCCTGGCCCTGGGCAACGGCGTGGTCCTCAAGCCGCACCAGAACACCCCGATCTCCGGCGGCACCATCATCGCCAAGCTCTTCGAGGACGCCGGCCTGCCCCCGGGCCTGCTGAACGTCGTCGTCACCGACATCGCCGAGATCGGCGACGCCTTCCTGGAACACCCGATTCCGCGGGTGATCTCCTTCACCGGCTCGGACAAGGTCGGCCGACACGTCGCCACCGTCGCCGCCTCGCACTTCAAGCGGTCCATCATCGAACTCGGCGGCAACAGTGCCTTCGTCGTCCTCGACGACGCCGACGTGGACTACGCCGTCGACGCCGCCGTCTTCAGCCGCTTCGTCCACCAGGGCCAGGTCTGCATGGCCGCCAACCGCATCCTGGTCGACCGCTCGCTCGCCGACGAGTTCACCGAGAAGTTCGTCGCCAAGGTGAAGACGCTGAAGTCCGGCGACCCGCGCGACCCGGGGACCCTCATCGGCCCGGTCATCAACTCCTCGCAGGCCGAGGCCGTCTCCGGCGTTGTCGACCTGGCCGTCGCCGAGGGCGCCACCGCCCTGCTGCACGGCACGACCACCGGCAACCTCGTCGAGCCCTCGGTGCTGAGCGACCTGCCCGCCGACTCCGTCCTGCTCCAGCAGGAGGTCTTCGGACCGGTCGTCTTCATCAACACCTTCGACGGCGAGGAAGAGGCCGTACGCCTCGTCAACGACACCCCCTACGGGCTCAGCGGCGCCGTGCACACCGGCAGCATCGAGCGGGGTGTCGGCTTCGCCCAGCAGATCGTCACCGGGATGTTCCACGTCAACGACGCCACCGTGCACGACGAGCCGATCGTGCCGTTCGGCGGCGAGAAGAACTCCGGCGTCGGCCGCCTGAACGGCGAGACGACCCTGGAAGCCTTCACGACGACGAAGTGGATCTCGGTCCAGCACGGCCGCAGCCCGTTCCCCTTCTAGTCCGCCTTCCCCGGCAGGCCCTGCGCGTGGCCGGGCCCCTGCCCCGTTCCGGCCGGTCCCCCTCCGGGGTCCGGCCGGTTCTGTTTCCCGCACCCGGCCCGTTGTCCGTCGGGGCTGCGGGCCGCCTAATCTGGACGCCATGTCAGCGATCCGTCTCCTCGTGCTGGGCTCGGTGCGTCAGCACGGGCGGGCCCACGGCTACCAGGTGCGCAACGACCTGGAGTACTGGGGCGCCCATGAGTGGTCCACCGCCAAACCGGGCTCGATCTACCACGCCCTGAAACAGATGGCGAAGCAGGGACTGCTGCACGCGCACGAGATCGCCCCCTCCACCGTGGGCGGCCCGCCCCGCACCGAGTACGAGATGACCGAGCGGGGCACCGAGGAGTACTTCCGGCTGGTGCGCGAGTCGCTGACCTCGTACGACCAGAAGATGGACGTGAAGTCGGCGGCCCTCGGCGTCATCGTGGACCTGCCGCGCGCCGAAGCCGTGTCGCTGCTGAGGGAGCGCGTCCGCCGGATCGAGGAGTGGCGCTCGGCCGTCACCGAGAACTACGTGCCCGAGGCGGGCCCGGAGCAGCTCGGGCACATCGGCGAGATCATGAACCTCTGGGTGCACACGGCGGACGCCGACGCGCAGTGGACCCAGGGCCTCATCGAGCGGATCGAGGGCGGGGCCTACACGTTCTCCGGCGAGGGCGAGCCGTTCGTCGGCGTCCTCGCCCACGGCCAGGAGAACCCGTACGCGACAGGGGAGCGACACCCCGGAGACCGACACTAATCAAGTTTGACGACTGCGATCGGTCGAGTTAGTCTGGCGCGATAGTCAAGTTTGACTACTAAGGGCACGTGGGGGTTCGGTACATGGCCGATGCGGCAATCACCGTCGAGGACGTACGCAAGAGGTACGGCGACAAACAGGCACTGGACGGGCTCGACCTCGCCGTGGCCCGCGGCACGGTGCACGGGGTGCTCGGCCCCAACGGCGCGGGCAAGACGACCCTCGTCAGGATCATGTCCACGCTGCTGCGGCCGGACTCGGGCCGAGTCGAGGTGGCCGGGTACGACGTGGTGAGCCGGGCCCGTGAGGTCCGTCTGCGCATCGGCCTGCTCGGCCAGCACGCAGCGCTCGACGAGGAACTGGGCGGCCGCCAGAACCTGGAACTGTTCGGCCGCCTCCACCACCTGGGCGCCCGCCGCGCGCGGCTGCGCGCGGACGAACTGCTGGAGCGTTTCTCACTGGGTGACACCGGCCGCAAACCGGTGCGCTCCTACAGCGGCGGCATGCGGCGGCGGCTGGACCTCGCCGCGTCCCTGATCACGGACCCGGAGGTGCTGTTCCTGGACGAACCGACCACCGGCCTCGACCCGCGTGGCCGTGCCGAGGTGTGGTCCTCGGTCCGCTCCCTCGTCGGCGCCGGCACGACGGTCGTGCTCACCACCCAGTACCTGGAGGAGGCCGACCAGCTCGCCGACCGTATCTCCGTCGTGGACCACGGGCGGATCGTGGCCGAGGGCACCGCGGGCGAACTGAAGGCACTCACCGGCGGCGACCGCATCGACGTCGTCCTGCGGGACCAGGGCATGCTGGGCGCCGCGCTCGCCCTGCTGCCCATGGCCAAGGACGAGATCT
Organism: Streptomyces sp. ID05-39B; assembly: GCF_033794725.1. Lineage (NCBI taxonomy): Bacteria > Bacillati > Actinomycetota > Actinomycetes > Kitasatosporales > Streptomycetaceae > Streptomyces > Streptomyces sp. ID05-39B. The sequence continues at coordinate 16,303 of NZ_JARGEF010000048.1, forward strand.
CCGTCGACCCCGACCGCCGACTGCTCAGCGCCCCGGTCACCGACCGTATGGCCGCCCTCTCCGCCGTCGTCCGCGCCCTGGAGGAAGGCGGCATCCAGGCGGAGGACGTGGCCCTGCGCCGCCCCACGCTCGACGAGGTGTTCCTGCACCTGACCGGTCAGGCCGACCGCACGAAGGAGGCCGTGTGAGTACGTACGCGCTGACCGATTCCTGGACCATGACCCGCCGCGAACTCGCCCACTGGGTACGGCAGCCCGGTCGGCTGGTGGTCGGATTCGTCTTCCCCGTGATGCTGCTGCTGATGTTCGCCTATCTGGTCGGCGGCGGCCGCGAGGTGACCGGTGACTACCTCGACTACCTGATCCCCGGCATGCTGGCGCTCACCATGGCCTTCGGCCTGGAGGGCACGATGCTCGCCATCACCCAGGACCTCAACAAGGGCGTCATCGACCGCTTCCGGTCCATGCCGATGGCCGACGGCGCGGTCCTGGTGGGCCGCTCGGCGGCCGACATGCTCCAGTCGGCACTGGGCCTTGTGGTGCTGATCGGCGTCGGGTACGCGCTCGGCTGGCGCGCTCAGGGCGGTGCCGGTGCCTTCCTGGGGGCCGTGGGTCTCCTCCTCCTGTTCCGCTTCGCGATGCTCTGGATCGGCATCCTGCTGGGGCTGGTGGCCGGGAAGCCGGAGATGGTCCAGGCCGTGCAGATCCTCGTCTGGCCGGTCGGCTTCCTCTCCAACGCGATCGCCACCCCGGAGTCCATGCCGGGCTGGCTCGGCACGGTCGTCGAGTGGAATCCGATGTCCCGGACGGCGACCGCCGTACGTGACCTGTTCGGCCCGGCGGGGAAGACCGACGAGCTCTGGCCGGCCGTCGTCTGGCCGCTGGTCCTGCTCGCCGTGTTCTTCCCGCTGGCGGTCCGCAGGTTCGGGCGCATGAGCCGCTGACCCGAAGGCTCGGGGACTCGGGTCCACTGATTCACCGGTTCGGTGCCTCAGTGCCTCAGTGCCTCAGCGCCTCAGTGATGGAAGCCGGTGGCCGCCTCCTTGTCCCGCGTCAGAGGGTGCGGCTGCCGGCGCAACTCCGGCAACAGCCGCGTCAGGTCGTCCATGAACAGGTCGGCCAGGTCGGAGGAGAAGCCGTTGCGGCACACGATCCGCACGACGGAGAGGTCCTCGCGGTTCGGCGGGAAGGTGTACGCCGGCACCAGCCAGCCGTGCTCACGCAGCCGCCGGGAGACGTCGAAGACGTCGTAGGCCTCGACGCCCGGAGCCGTGGTGAAGGCGAACACGGGCAGTTCGTCGCCCCGGGTCAGCAGCCGGAAGTCGCCGAGCGCCTCCACCCGGTCGGCGAGGCCCCGGGCGACCTCCCGCGTGGAGCGCTGCACGGCCCGGTAACCCGAGCGGCCCAGCCGCAAGAAGGTGTAGTACTGCGCGACGACCTGGGCGCCGGGCCGCGAGAAGTTCAGTGCGAAGGTCGGCATGTCGCCGCCCAGGTAGTTGACCCGGAAGACCAGCTCCTCGGGCAGGGCGTCCCGGTCGCGCCACAGCGCCCAGCCGACCCCGGGATAGACCAGCCCGTACTTGTGCCCCGAGGTGTTGATCGAGGCCACGCGCGGGAGACGGAAGTCCCATACGAGATCCTCGTCCAGGAAGGGCGCGATCATCGCGCCGGACGCCCCGTCGACGTGCACCGGGATGTCCAGGCCGGTGCGCTCCTGGAGGCCGTCCAGGGCCGCGCACAGGTCGGCGATCGGCTCGTAGGACCCGTCGAAGGTGGAGCCGAGGATGCCCACGACCCCGATGGTGTTCTCGTCGCACAGCTCGGCGGCGGCCTGTGGGTCGAGGTGGAAGCGGTCGCCCTCCATGGGCACGAGGCGGGCCTCCACCTCCCAGAAGTTGCAGAACTTGTCCCAGCAGACCTGGACATTGACGCCCATGACCAGGTTCGGCCGGGCGGTCGTGCCCGGATTGCGTGCGCTCCACCGCCGCTTGAGGGCCATCCCGGCCAGCATGCAGGCCTCGCTCGACCCGGTCGTCGAACAGCCCACGGCCGCCGAGGGATCAGGCGCGTTCCACAGGTCGGCGAGCATGGCCACGCAGCGGCGCTCCAGCTCGGCGGTGCGCGGGTACTCGTCCTTGTCGATCATGTTCTTGTCTCGGCACTCCGCCATCAGCACCCCGGCCTGCGGCTCCATCCAGGTGGTGACGAAGGTGGCCAGGTTCAGCCGCGAGTTGCCGTCCAGCATCAGTTCGTCGTGCACGAGTTGATACGCCGTCGAGGGCGGCGTCGGCCCGTCCGGCAGCCGGTGTTTGGGCGGGGCCTCGGTCATACCGCTGACCGGGTCCGCCTCGCCGTAGAAGGGGTTCACGGACAGGGAGCGCTCGTCGGACTTCGCGGGGCCTTTGTGCAGGGGCATGGGATTCTCCTGTCGGGGTGGGGCGGCGGAAACGGTGGTCTCCTGCCGCTTCATCGGATCGAGGGCTCTGATCGGTTCACCGGATCGCCGTCCCGTCCTCCCGCAGCTGCATCTGCGGCCGGCCGGTCACCAGCAGCCAGGCCGGCAGCGAGGCGATGCACAGCAGCGCGATGACCGCGGGGGAGGAGACCAGGACGGCGGCGACGAAGAGGCTCACCCAGCCCTGCCGGGTGATGGCCAGGAGCACACCGAGCACGCCCGTCGCCACCCCGACCGCGGGATGTACGGCGGGCACGACGGCATGAGCGGTCAGGCCGAGGGCGACGCCCACGAACACCGCCGGGAAGATCCGCCCGCCCCGGAAACCGCAGGACGCGGCAACGAGCAGCGCGGCCAGCTTCACCACCGTCATCGTGGCGAACTCTCCGGCCGTCCAGCCCTCGGGATCGTGGGCCAGCTCCGCGACCTCGTCCAGCCCCTTGAAGAGCGTCAGATGGCCGCCCAGGGCCGCCAGCAGCCCCAGTACGACCCCACCGGCCGGCAGCACCAGCATGGGATGCCGCAGTCGCGCGAACGCGCCGTGGACGTAGGGGAAGGCGCGTACGGCGGCCATGCCGAGCAGCGCGCCCACGGAGGCGATCACCATGGCCGACAGCAGATCGCCCCAGTCGGGCTGCCCGAACGGCGGCAGACCGAGGTCGAAGTTCGGACGGGCCACCAGGGTCGCCGTCATCGCACCGGTCGCCGCCGCGACCAGCGGCGCGAAGACGTTGTCCCACAGCGGCCCCTCGGTCTGCCGCCCGGCCAGCGCCTCGGAGATCAGCAGGGCCGCCGCGACCGGAGTGCCGAACAGTGCCCCGATCGTCGCCGCCTCCGCCAGCACCGGCCACACCCGGCCGGGCGCCCGGGGCAGCAGCCGGTGGCCCAGCCAGTACACGAGAGCGACGTTCACCGCGATGATCGGGTTCTCCGGGCCGAGGCTCGGCCCGCCCGCCAGCATGAGCATGGTCGCCAGCAGCAGCCCCGGCAGCACCACGAGCGGCAGGACGGGCGCGTCGAGGCCGGTGGTCGCCGGATCGGGACCCGCGTGCCCCGGCGCCTTCCACACCACCAGCCCGACCGCGATGCCGGTGGCGGTGAGCATGACGACCATCCACAGCACCGAGTAGCGGCCCACCCCCAGGGCGTCCGGCAGGTTCTTCCACAGCACGTCCTGCAACTGCTCGGCCACCTCGCTCACCAGCAGCAGAAGCAGGCTCGCCAGCACCCCGACGACCAGAGCGGGCGGGATCGCGGGCAGCAACGCGCGCGCGGGACTCGCCGGGGAGGGGGGCGCCTGCCGCGCGGAGTCCTGAGCCACGGGCTCACGATAAGCGGACAAATCCGGCATCGCCCGGGGAGGTGCCGACTGCCCGAGGACGGGCTTGCACCTGACGTCACGTGAGGGCCCACCGTGGAGTGCGAAATGAGAAGGGGAAAGGAGCGGACCAAGTGAGCTACTCCGTTGGACAGGTCGCCGCTTTCGCCGGAGTGACGGTGCGCACGCTGCACCACTACGACGGCATCGGCCTGCTCGTCCCGAGCGGGCGCAGCCACGCGGGCCACCGGCGCTACGGCGACGCCGACCTCGACCGGCTGCAGCAGATCCTGTTCTACCGAGAACTCGGCTTTCCGCTCGACGAGGTCGCCGCCCTGCTCGACGACCCGGAGACGGACCCGCGCGCGCACCTGCGCCGGCAGCACGAGTTGCTGACCGTCCGCATCGAGCAGCTTCAGAAGATGGCCGCGGCCGTGGAACACGCCATGGAGGCACGTGAGATGGGCATTGACCTGACCCCCGAGGAACGCTTCGAGGTCTTCGGCGACAAGGACCCCGAGCAGTACGCCGAGGAGGCCGAGGCGCGCTGGGGCGGCACCGAGCTGTACGCCGAGTCACAGCGCCGGGCCGCCCGATACACCAAGGATGACTGGCAGCGCATGCAGGCGGAGGTGGCGGACTGGACCGGGCGCTACGACGCGCTGATGGCCGCCGGAGAACCGTCCACCGGCGAGCGGGCCATGGACATGGCCGAGGAACACCGGCGGCACATCACCGGCTGGTTCTACGAATGCTCGTACGAACTCCACCGGTCTCTCGGCGAGATGTACGTCACCGACGAGCGGTTCAAGGCGTTCTACGACTCCACGCGCGCGGGACTGGCCGAGCACCTCAAGGAGGCCATCACCGCGAACGCGGCCCGGCACACACCCGCGTAGCGTCCCGTGGCCCGGGTCACTCCCGGGCCACGACCACTGCCGTCCCGTACGCGCACACCTCGGTGCCGACGTCGGCCGCCTCCGTCACGTCGAAGCGGAACGCCAGCACGGCGTTGGCGCCACGCGCGCGTGCCTGCTCCACGAGACGGTCCATGGCCTGGTTGCGGGTCTCGACGAGCGTTTTTGTGAGCCCCTTCAGCTCACCGCCGATCATCGACTTCAGCCCGGCCCCGATCTGGCTCCCGAGGTGCCGCGAGCGCACGGTCAGCCCGAAGACCTCCCCGATGACCTGCTCGACCCGGTGTCCGGGTACGTCGTTCGTCGTGACGACCAGTACGTCCGGCTGGGGCCCCTGGCCGCCGCCGTATTCTTCGATGCCCATGCTCACAGGTTTGCCCCACCGGGCTCACAGTGCATCCTGGGGAGCCCCATGGAACCTGGGGCGGACGCAATGCGTTGATAGCTTTGTGCGGCCGTAGAAGGACGCTGTATTTCCTCACCCCTGTCAGGAGCCCGCAACCGTGACGACCCTTGCCCTCGGACCGAGCTGGCTGGACCCCGATCATCTGCTCGACAGTTACGGCATCTGGGGCCTGCTGCTCATCGTCTTCGCGGAGTCGGGCCTGCTCATCGGCTTCTTCCTGCCGGGTGACTCGCTGCTGTTCACCGCGGGTCTGCTGATCACCTCCAACCAGCTGGACTTCCCGCTGTGGGCGGCGGTCGTCCTGATCTGCGTCGCCGCGATTCTGGGCGACCAGGCGGGCTACATGTTCGGCAAGAAGGTCGGCCCGTCCCTCTTCACCCGCCCGGACTCCCGCCTCTTCAAGCAGGAGAACGTCACCAAGGCACACGAGTTCTTCGAGAAGTACGGCCCCAAGTCCCTGGTCCTGGCCCGCTTCGTGCCCATCGTCCGCACGTTCACGCCGATCATCGCGGGCGTCAGCGGCATGCGGTACCGCTCGTTCCTGATCTTCAACGTCATCGGCGGCATCCTGTGGGGCGCGGGCGTCACCCTGCTCGGCTCCTGGCTGGGCAACATCGACTTCGTCAAGACGAACATCGAGCCGATCCTGCTCCTGATCGTCCTCCTCTCGGTGGTCCCGATCATCATCGAGTTCCTCCGCGCGCGCTCCCAGTCCAAGAAGAACGCCCGGCAGCCCGAGCCCGCCGCCCAGCAGCAGCCGCAGCCCGTGTACCAGCAGCAGCCGATGGACGACGCCACGACCCAGCTCCGCCGCATCGAGGAACACGACCCGTACGGCGACCAGGGCGGCAACCAGGGGCGGACCGGGTACCAGGGCCAGGCCCCGTACTCGGGCGAGTACCAGCAGAACGACTACCAGGGCCAGCAGTACCAGCAGCAGCCGTACCCCGATCAGCAGCAGCACCCCCAGCAGCAGTACCCCGACCAGCAGTACCCCGAGCAGCAGGGCTGGCAGCAGCAGCCCCAGCAGCAGCCCCAGCCGCAGAACGGCCAGTACCCGTACAACCAGGGCGGCTACTGAGACACGCCACACCGGTAGGACGCCGGCGTCAGAATCCTCGGGTCCGCTTCGCGGCACGTCGCTTCTCCGCGGACCCGACCCGCAGGAACAGCCGCGAGATCTCCGACCCCAGGTTCACCCCGATGGCGATGGCCATCGCCAGTGCGGCCGCCTTGGTCAGGGAGACCAACCCGGCGTCCACCTCGTTCTGCGCGATGGCCAGCAGTCCGAAATAGGTGGCCGACCCCGGCAGCAGGGGGCCGATCGCCGCCGTCGTGTAGGGCAGCGCCGAAGCGAACCGGTACCGCGACAGCAGCTGCCCGAACAGCCCCACCACCCCCGCCGCGACGGCCGTGGAGGCCACCGGTGAGATCTCGCCGGCGTAGTGCATCGCGCCGTACACCGACCAGGCGACGCCCCCGTTCAGCGTCACCGCCAGCACGGTGGCCCGTTCCTGCTGGAGCAGCACCGCGAAGGTCAGCGACAGCAGCATCGACGCGCCGATCTGCCACAGCGGCCGCTCGGTGATGCCCAGGTCGGCGTCGGGGTTGAGATGGGCGCCGAGCTGCACCCCGAGGTAGAGCATCAGCAGCACGCCGACGACGATGCCGACGAAGAAGTACATGACCTCCAGGAGGCGGGCGGCAGCGGTGATGTAGAAGCCGGTCAGGCCGTCCTGGACGCCCGCCACGAGGGCCCGTCCGGGCAGCAGCGCGAACAGCCCACCGGTGATGACGGCGGACGCCTTCACATCGACGTGCCCGAGCGTCAGCGCGATGCCGATCGCCGCGGGCGGCATCGCGGCCACCAGGAACTGGTAGAACTCCGGCAGCCCGCGCCCCGCGCACAGCCACGCCAGCCGGTCGCCGAGCATCGCTCCGATCGCCGCCGCCACGAACACCACCAGGTCGCCGCCGACGAGCACCGAGGCCGCGCCCGCGAGCAGCCCGGTCGCCGAGGTCAGCACCCACGTCGGGTACGGGTGCCGGTTGCGCCGCATCTCCGCGAGCCGCCGGTAGGACTCCTCCAGGGAGATGTGTGTCTCGGGGTCGCTGAGGTCGTCGACGAGGTGGAAGACGGCCGCCAGCCGTGTGTAGTCGGTGCCCCGGCGCCGTACCGTCCGGGACGCCGTCACCGGGTCCTCGACGAGGGACGGCTGGTAGGAGATCGACAGCAGGGTGAAGGTGACGTTGGGCTCGCAGCGGTCGAGCCCGTAGGAGCGGCAGACCGCGAACATCGCGGCCTCCACGTCCTCGGCGCCCTCCCCGCCCGCCAGCAGCAGCTCACCGATGCGCAGGGTCAGGTCGAGCACGCGCGGGACGGCCGGACCGCCCTCCTCCGCCTTGGGCGGTGGCTCGGGCGCGGGCCGCTCGGCCACCGGCATGCGCAGCATCGTCCGCATCCGGTCCTGCCAGGGCACGTCCTTGGTCAGGCTGACCACGGGAAAGCCCTCGGCGGGCGTGAAGGCGGGCGGGGCGTGCCGCGCGCTGTACGTCCTGGGCAGACTGAACGCCGATCCCTCGGACTCCGCGCCGGCCGGCTGGCCGACGTCGAGGCCTTCCGGAACGGCGAACTCCGACGTGGTCTCCGGTTCGCCCCCGCCCTTCTGACCTCTGGGACCCTTCGGTGCGGCCAGTCCCTGGGGGATCGCGAACTCGGAGGTGATCTCCGGATCGAACGTGCCCTGCGCCTCGTCCGACTGCGGCTTGCGGCCCTCCGCCTCCGTCACTGGGCAACGCTCCCTGAACGAAACATTCCGTAGACCTCAGTATGCGCACCGACCTGTGCGCACAGGCATGCCAAAGGGCCGCACGCGTGCGTGCGGCCCTGCACGGCCCCCTCAGGGGCCCGGCGACTCAGTGACCGCCCTGGTCCTTGAAGCGCTTGTACGACCGCTCGATCTCGGCCTCCGCGTCGACACGGCCCACCCAGTCGGCGCCCTCGACGGACTTGCCGGGCTCCAGGTCCTTGTAGACCTCGAAGAAGTGCTGGATCTCCAGCCGGTCGAACTCCGACACGTGGTGGATGTCCCGCAGGTGCTCCACGCGCGGGTCGGTCGACGGGACGCAGAGCAGCTTGTCGTCGCCGCCGGCCTCGTCGGTCATGCGGAACATGCCGATCGCGCGGCAGCGGATGAGGCAACCCGGGAAGGTCGGCTCGTCCAGGATGACCAGCGCGTCGAGCGGGTCACCGTCCTCGCCGAGAGTGTTCTCGACGAAGCCGTAGTCGGTCGGGTAGGCGGTCGAGGTGAAGAGTCGACGGTCCAGGCGGATCCGACCGGTCTCGTGGTCCACCTCGTACTTGTTCCGCGAACCCTTCGGGATCTCGATCGTGACGTCGAACTCCACCGGTGGCTCCTCCATGATCAGCACATAGTTCTGGTGGTTAAGTGTCCCTCACGCAGGTGTGTGATCGCGAAAGGGGCTGGTGATCGTGCCCGAGCTGAGGCCTTGGCGGGCCGCGAGACCCCACGTGGTGCGGGCCGCGGACGCCGTACGACCCCGTCTGGCACGGGCCGCAGGGATCGTACGGCCACGTCTCGCGCGTGCGGCGACCGCTGCCGAACCGTGGGTCGCACGGCTCACGCAGGCGGTGAAACCGCAGCTCGCGCGGAACACGAGGCCGAAGACCGGCCGGACCTGGCAGTACACCGCGGGTGCGACGACCGCCGGACTGGCCCTGGCCGTCGGCGTGGCGACCGCCGCCGGTCCCTGGGACTCCACAGGTCAGCGTACGGCCGAGCGGGACCGGGCCGTCGCACTGGAGCGGGCGGGTGGCGTAGATCACGGCCGCTCGTCCGAAGCGTCCGGTACGTCCGACACGGCTGCCGGGGCGCCCCGGCCCGCCCCCAGCGCCGGGTCCGTCCTGACCGGCCTCGGCGGCGCGACGACCACCGTGAAGTCGGCCCCGGGTTCGGCCACCCTCGCCCGTGTCCTCGGCCCGCTCCTCGCCGACCCGGCCCTCGGCACCCGCCGTACGGCCGCCGTCGTCGACGTGAGCACCGGCCGGCGGCTCTACGGCAGCGGAGCCGACACGGCGCTCACCCCCGCCTCCACCACGAAGATCGCCACCGGGGTCGCCGCCCTCGCCGCGATGGGCCCCGACCACCGCCTCACCACCCGCACCGCCCTCGAACCCGGCACCAGGGAGGTCGTCCTCGTCGGCGGCGGCGACCCCACCCTCACAGCCCGCGAGAAGCCCGAGGGCTGGGCGAGCCTGCGCACCCTCGCCGCCTCCACGGCCACGGCCCTCAAGAAGCGCGGCATCACCCAGGCGACCCTGTCGTACGACACCACGCTGTACGCCGGCACCGAGGTTCACCCGATCGGAGTCAACCCGAACCTCGCCCGCGTCACCGCCCTGACCGCCGACGAGGGCCGCACAAACGGCTCGTCGAGCGGCCCGGTCACCCGCGTGCCCGACCCGGCGGCGGACGCGACCAGGAAGTTCGCCGAGTTCCTGCGGGCGCACGGCGTCAAGACGTCAGCGCCCGGCCCGTCGAAGGCCACCGCGCGCGCGGAGACCCTGGCGACGGTCTCCTCGGCACCGCTCGCCTCGATCGTCGAGCGGATGATGACGAACAGTGACAACGACATCGCCGAGGCCCTCGCCCGTCAGACCGCCCTCGCGACCGGCGTGCGCCCCGACTTCGCGGGCGCGGGCAAGGCGATCCGCGTCCAGCTGGGAAGGCTCGGACTGCCGTTGAACGGCGTCGACTTCAGCGACGGCAGCGGACTCGACCGCAACGACCGCCTCACCGCGAACCTCCTGACCGCGCTCCTGGTGAAGGCCGCCGACCCGGCCCGCCCCGACCTCCGCCCGGTCCTCACCGGCCTGCCCGTCGCCGGTTTCACCGGCACCCTGACCACCCGCTACACGGAAGCGGCGGCCGAAGCCGCCGGTGTCGTCCGCGCCAAGACCGGCACTCTGACCGGCGTCAACACCCTGGCCGGCACGGTCGTCGACCGCGACGGCCACCTCCTCGCCTTCGCCGTCCTCACCGCGAACACCACGGACCCGATGGCAGCCCAATCGGCCCTGGACAGAGCGGTCGCGGCCCTGGCGGTGTGCGGCTGCGCCTGAAACGTGCGGCAACCCCCGAGCACGAGCGGGTGGCACGGGAACCCTGACGCATCCCCCACTCCCACGCCACGCCCTGCCCGCGACGGCACCCCTCACGTACGGTTGACGCATGACGAGCATCGGTGGTGCCTCTTCCGGGATGGTCGACTGGAATCTCGCGGTCGCGACCGCGACCCGGCTGGTACGGCCGGGCCCAGAGGTGAGCCGCGACGAGGCAAGGGCCGTCGTCGCGGAACTGCGTCGGCACGCCAAGGCCTCGGAAGGACACGTCCGGGGCTTCACCCGTATGGGCACCGAGGACATCCACGACACCCCCGTCCTGGTCGTCGACCGTCCCGGCTGGATCCGGGCGAACGTGGCCGGCTTCCGGGAGATCCTCAAGCCCCTCCTCGACAAGATGGAGGAACGCCGCGGCGGCGGTGCGGGCGGCGCCGTCCTCGGCGCTGTCGGCGGCAAGGTCACCGGCGTGGAACTCGGCATGCTGCTGTCGTTCCTGTCCTCCCGCGTCCTCGGCCAGTACGAGACCTTCGCCCCCGCCAGCCGCGAACTGCCCGCGGGTGCCAACGGCGGCGGCCGACTGCTCCTGGTCGCGCCGAACATCGTGCACGTCGAACGCGAACTGGACGTGGATCCCCACGACTTCCGCCTCTGGGTGTGTCTGCACGAGGAGACCCACCGCACGCAGTTCTCCGCGGTGCCGTGGCTCCGCGATCACCTCGAGGGTGAGATCCAGTCGTTCCTGGCCGAGACGGACGTCGACCCCATGACGTTCCTGGAGCGGGTCAGGGAAGCGGCCCAGTCCCTCGCGGGCGGACGCCCCGAGGGCGAGGAGGACGACGGCGGCCGTTCCCTGGTCGAGTTGGTCCAGAGCCCCGCCCAGCGGGAGATCCTCGCCCGGCTCACCGCGGTGATGTCCCTCCTGGAGGGCCACGCCGACTTCGTGATGGACGGCGTGGGCCCGGAGGTCGTACCGACCGTCGCCGAGATCCGCGAGAAGTTCCAGCAGCGACGCGCCAAGGGCGCCTCGCGGCTGGACATGGCCCTGCGCAAGCTGCTCGGCCTGGACGCCAAGCTCAGGCAGTACAAGGACGGTGAGCGTTTCGTGCGGTCCGTCGTCGGCGAGGTCGGCATGGACGGCTTCAACCGCGTGTGGACCTCGCCCAACACGCTCCCCACCAAGGCCGAGATCGCCAAACCGGCGGACTGGGTCGCGCGGGTGCACCGCAAGACCGAGTCGTGAACCGGTGAGCGGTCGTGGTCCGTCGTGAATCGAAATCGGCCGACGGCAGGAGAACGCCTCTTCAATCACCCGTCCGAGGGACCGTGAGTCCCCATCAGGCGTGCAATGCTCGGGGAACAGCCCGGTTCTGTCACCATCTACACACTCTGCGTGACCGATCTCGGCTTCAGCCCCCGAAAATTTCATGAAGGGAACCGGACATGGGTCCCCATCCTGCGGTCGCGGCGATACGCCTGGCGGTCCGCCGCGTCCTCCACGACATCCTCACCGACCACCACAGCACGACTGACGCCACTCCCCACGAGCGTCCGCCCTCGCCGCTCGTGCTCGTGGCCTGCTCCGGAGGCGCCGATTCCATGGCGCTCGCCTCCGCCCTCGCCTTCGAAGCCCCCAAGCTCGGCATCCGCGCCGGCGGGGTCACCGTCGACCACGGCCTCCAGCCCGGCTCCGATCTGCGCGCCGACGAGGTCGTCCTGCGCCTGCGCGAAATCGGCCTGGACCCGGTGGAGGCCACCGCGGTCACCGTCGGCCGTGAAGGCGGCCCCGAGGCCGCCGCTCGCGACGCCCGCTACGCCGCCCTCGACGGCGCCGCCGACCGCCACGGCGCCGCCGCGGTCCTCCTCGGCCACACCCGTGACGACCAGGCCGAGACAGTCCTCCTCGGCCTCGCCCGCGGCTCGGGCATCCGCTCCCTGTCCGGAATGGCCGCGGTCTCGGGGGCCGGCGGCCGTTACCGCCGGCCCTTCCTCCAGCTCGACCGGCAGACCGCCCGCAAGGCCTGCATGGCCCAGTCCCTCCCCGTCTGGGACGACCCGCACAACACCGATCCGGCCTACACCCGCTCCCGGCTGCGCCACGAGGGCCTGCCCGCCCTGGAGAAGGCCCTCGGCAAGGGCGTCGTCGAGGCCCTCGCCCGTACGGCCCAGCTCTCCCGTGACGACGCCGACGCCCTCGACGCCTGGGCCGGCCAGGCCGAGGCCGCCGTACGGGACAGCACGGGTCTGCTGGAGTGCGCCAAGCTCTACGCCCTGCCGCCCGCCGTGCGCCGCCGCATCCTGCGCCGCGCGGCCATCGAGGCGGGCGCCCCGGCCGGTTCGCTCTTCGCCCGGCACATCGAGGAGATCGACCGGCTGATCACCGGCTGGCGCGGCCAGGGAGTCATCAATCTCCCCGGCAAAGTCGTCGCCCAGCGCCAGGGTGGCAGACTGGTGATTCGGCAAGGCTGAATCCCGACCCTCCAATCGGAGGGGCGGCGGCCGGTGGGACGACCGAAAGTGATGCGGGTGGACGCGAAAGACATGGGTGCCGACCTCAAGACGGTGCTCATCACCAAGGAAGAGATCGACGTCAAGCTGGCGGAGCTGGCTGCGAAGATCGACGCGGAGTACGCGGGCAAGGACCTGCTCATCGTCGGCGTCCTCAAGGGCGCGGTGATGGTCATGGCCGACCTCGCGCGGGCGCTGTCCACCCCCGTCACCATGGACTGGATGGCCGTGTCCTCGTACGGCGCGGGCACCCAGTCCTCCGGCGTGGTGCGGATCCTCAAGGACCTCGACACCGACATCAAGGGCAAGCACGTCCTGATCGTCGAGGACATCATCGACTCCGGACTGACCCTGTCCTGGCTGCTGTCCAACCTCGGCTCGCGCGAGCCCGCATCCCTCAAGGTGTGCACCCTGCTGCGCAAGCCGGAGGCGGCCAAGGTCGCGATCGACGTGGAGTGGGTCGGCTTCGACATCCCCAACGAGTTCGTCGTGGGATACGGCCTCGACTACGCCGAGAAGTACCGGAACCTCCCGTTCGTCGGTACGCTCGCGCCCCACGTGTACGGCGGCTGAGCCACAAGAGCGTCCTGTGTAGGACGATCGGGAACCCCAGCGGGTTCCGCGCCGTTGGAGCATGCAGACGGGTTCGTCAGCCTTCCCCGCGCGGCTTCGCGCGACAATGCTGGGGTACCGTCAGAAGAACTGTCTTATCAAACTCACTATGGCAGGAGGGACGGGGCGGCACCGCTCCGTATGGATGGACGTGAAGCGATACTTCCGTGGGCCGGTCATGTGGATCGTGCTGGCCGTCCTTGCCGTGGTCGTGTTGATGCAGGTCGTCGGCTCGTCCGGCGGCTACAAGACGGTGGACACAGGCCAGGTCGTAGCAGCGATCAACGACAACAAGGTCGAGTCGGCCAAGCTCACCACCGGTGACGAGCAGATCATCAAGGTCACGCTCAAGGACGGCACAAAGGTCAAGGGCAGCTCGAAGATCCAGGCGAGCTACATCGGCGATCAAGGCGTGACCATCGCCAACACGCTGCAGACCAAATTCCAGGACAAGCAGATTCCGGACGGTTACACGGTCTCGCCGACGAAGCAGAACGCTTTCGTCGGGATTCTGCTGTCCCTGCTCCCCTTCGTCCTCATCGTCGTCGTCTTCCTGTTCCTGATGAATCAGATGCAGGGTGGCGGCTCCAGGGTCATGAACTTCGGCAAGTCCAAGGCGAAGCTCATCACCAAGGACACGCCGAAGACGACGTTCGCGGACGTCGCCGGCTCGGACGAGGCCGTCGAGGAGCTCCACGAGATCAAGGAGTTCCTCCAGGAACCGGCGAAGTTCCAGGCCGTCGGCGCCAAGATTCCCAAGGGTGTGCTCCTGTACGGGCCTCCCGGCACCGGCAAGACCCTGCTCGCACGCGCCGTCGCCGGCGAGGCGGGCGTCCCCTTCTACTCGATCTCCGGTTCCGACTTCGTCGAGATGTTCGTCGGTGTCGGTGCCTCCCGGGTGCGTGACCTCTTCGAGCAGGCCAAGGCGAACGCCCCGGCGATCGTCTTCGTCGACGAGATCGACGCGGTCGGCCGCCATCGCGGCGCCGGCCTCGGCGGTGGTCACGACGAGCGTGAGCAGACGCTGAACCAGCTGCTCGTCGAGATGGACGGCTTCGACGTGAAGGGCGGCGTGATCCTCATCGCCGCCACGAACCGGCCCGACATCCTCGACCCGGCACTGCTGCGCCCCGGCCGTTTCGACCGCCAGATCGCGGTCGACCGTCCGGACATGCAGGGCCGTCTGGAGATCCTCAAGGTCCACCAGAAGGGCAAGCCGGTCGCGCCCGACGTCGACCTGGCCGCTGTCGCCCGCCGCACCCCCGGCTTCACGGGTGCCGATCTCTCCAACGTGCTGAACGAGGCCGCGCTGCTGACGGCCCGCTCGGACCTGAAGCTGATCGACAACCACATGCTGGACGAGGCGATCGACCGTGTGGTCGCGGGCCCGCAGAAGCGGACCCGGATCATGTCGGACAAGGAGAAGAAGATCACCGCGTACCACGAGGGCGGCCACGCCCTGGTCGCGGCGGCTTCCCCCAACTCCGACCCGGTCCACAAGATCACGATCCTGTCCCGCGGCCGGGCCCTCGGTTACACGATGGTGCTCCCGGAAGAGGACAAGTACTCGACCACTCGCAACGAGATGCTCGATCAGCTCGCCTACATGCTGGGCGGTCGCGCGGCCGAGGAACTGGTCTTCCACGACCCGACCACGGGCGCCGCGAACGACATCGAGAAGGCCACCACCACGGCCCGCGCGATGGTCACCCAGTACGGCATGACCGAGCGTCTGGGCGCCATCAAGTTCGGCGGCGACAACACCGAGCCCTTCCTCGGCCGTGAGATGGCTCACCAGCGCGACTACTCGGAAGAGGTCGCCGCGCTGGTCGACGAAGAGGTCAAGAAGCTCATCGAGAACGCGCACAACGAGGCCTGGGAGATCCTGGTCGAGAACCGCGACGTGCTCGACAACCTGGTGCTCCGGCTGCTGGAGAAGGAGACGCTGAACAAGGAGGAGATCGCCGAGATCTTCTCCGCCATCGTCAAGCGCCCGGCCCGGCCCGCCTGGACCGGCTCCTCGCGGCGTACGCCGTCCACCCGTCCGCCGGTGCTCTCCCCCAGGGAGCTGGCACTGACCAACGGGGCCAACGGCGCGACGCCCGCGATCAGCACCGCGAAGTCCTCCGCGGTGGACCCTGCCGCGGTGGCCGACCCGGTCCCCGAGGAACGTCCGGAGAGCTGACGCTCCGGTCCCGGTGGCCTCACCAGGCCCGGAATGCATGCCGCGCCCCCCAGGTTCTAGCCTGGGGGGCGCGGCATTTCAGGTTATGGCCGCACCGTCACGCGTGATCCACACGCGACCCGCACAGGAACGAGGCACAGCATGACCGACCCCGTGACGCTGGACGGCGAGGGCCTCGTCGGCGATTTCGACGAGAAGCGGGCCGAGAACGCCGTACGTGAACTGCTGATCGCGGTCGGCGAGAATCCGGACCGGGAAGGGCTGCGGGAGACGCCCGCGCGGGTGGCGCGTGCCTACCGGGAGATATTCGCCGGGTTGTGGCAGCAGCCCGAGGATGTGCTGACGACGACGTTCGACCTCGGGCACGACGAGATGGTGCTCGTGAAGGACATCGAGGTCTACAGCACCTGTGAGCACCATCTGGTGCCGTTCCACGGTGTCGCCCACGTCGGGTACATTCCGGCCACCAGCGGAAAGATCACCGGCTTGTCCAAGCTGGCGCGGCTGGTGGACGTCTATGCGCGCCGCCCCCAGGTGCAGGAACGTCTCACCACGCAGATCGCGGACTCCCTGATGGAGATCCTGGAGCCGCGGGGAGTCATCGTCGTCGTGGAGTGCGAGCACATGTGCATGTCCATGCGCGGCATCCGTAAGCCCGGTGCCAAGACCATCACCTCGGCGGTGCGCGGACAGCTGCGGGACGCGGCGACGCGCAACGAGGCGATGAGCCTCATCATGGCGCGCTGAGACCCCTCACGAGGTGCTGAGGCGGGCCGGGGCGAATGGGCCGCGGCCTACGCCGCCGAGGCCGCTCCCGAGTTGCTGTCGTCGTCGTCCTCGGGGAGCTTGCAGACGTGCTCCAGGAAGATGGCAGCGGCTATGACACCGAAGCCGGCCAGGACCGAGAACCCCGCGTAGACGGCCTGGTCGCGGCGGGCCGGGATGTCCAGGGACTCCAGCAGGAAGGCGCCGACGCCGCCGTACATCCCGGCGACCAGGGCGGCGACGAGCGCGCTGGCCTGGCCGAAGACGACCGCGCGGGCCGCCATCAGGGGATCGACGCCCTTGGCCTCGGGGCGGCGCTCGCGCTGCGCCTTGAGACGGGCGCGGATCGACAGTGCCGTGGCCAGCAGCACCACGGCGATCACGGCGAGGACGATGGGGGCGGCCAGGGGAACGCTGGGCAGGGTCCCGACGGAGTTCCAGAGGCGGGCGCCCGCCCACGACAGAACGCCCGCGACGACGAAGACGCCGGCCAGCATCCTGATGCGCAGCTCTCTCACGGTGTCCCTTCGCATTCCCCCGGGGTCCACGGCCCTCGGCCGTGGACGATCGTCGTCCTGACCTTAACGACTACTCGGGCAGCTGGAGTTCCAGGTCCCTGCGAGCGGCAACACCCTCGCGCGAGACGGTGTCGAGCAGCTCGGCTACCGGGCCGCGGCCGGGAACCTGCGCGCCTGGCTCCACGTCGTGCCACGGGGCGAGGACGAAGGCGCGTTCGTGGGCGCGCGGGTGGGGCAGGGTCAGCGACGGATCGTCCGAGACGACGTCGGCGTACGCAACGATGTCGACGTCCAGGGTGCGTGCGCCCCAGCGCTCGTCCCGGACGCGGTGGAAGGCCTCCTCGACCGCGTGCGCCCGCTCCAGCAGGGAGGACGGGGGCAGGGTCGTCTTCAGGACGACGACCGCGTTGAAGTACGAGGGCTGGCTGCCCGGCTCCACGCCCCACGGCTCGGTCTCGTACACCGGGGAGACGGCCTTGATGCGCACGCCCGGCGTGTCCTCCAGGGCGTCGATGGCGCCCTGGAGGGTCTCCAGGCGGTTGCCGAGGTTGGAGCCGATGGAGATCACGGCCCGCTTCGGATTGTGCAGGGTGGTGTCGGCGGCATCGACCTTCTCGACCACGGCGGCGGGCACGGGCTGCACGGTCGGGTCGGTCTGTCCCGCGGTGAACGGCCTGGTCATACGCGGCTCCGGGTGATGGTGACGGTCACATCGTCGAAGGGAACGGTGATCGGTGCGTCCGGTTTGTGGACGCAGACCTCGACCTCCTGGACCTCTTCGTGTTGCAGACAGGTTTGGGCGATGCGTTCGGCGAGCGTCTCGACGAGGTCGACCGGCTCGCCCTGGACGACGGCCACGACCTCCTCGGCCACGATGCCGTAGTGCACGGTCTTCGCCAGGTCGTCGTCGGCCGCGGCCGGACGGGTGTCCAGGCCCAGGACGAGGTCCACGATGAAGGTCTGGCCCTCCTCCCGCTCCCGGGGGAACACACCGTGGTACCCACGGGCCTTGAGGCCGCGCAGCGCGACACGATCCACGCGAATCACTCCTGCAATCGTCGGGAACGGCCGGTCCGTGCCGCCTGCGGGCGGCACACCGGCCTCGAACGAATCTACCTGCGAGCACCGACACGGCCGGGCCGCGGGGGCACCGGCCGCGTCGGAGGCGGAGGATTCACCGTGTGTTTCCCCCGGGGAACCCGGCGGCTCACGGGCTGGTAGCCGCCCCTGCCCGGGCGGGCGTGACGCCCATCACGTCCCGCTCCCGAGGGCATGCGCGGTCCTCCTGACGCCTACCCGTTCAGGACGGGGTCTCCTCGTCGGGGTCCTCGGCGTCGTCGGCGTTCTCGGTGTTCTCGGCCATGACCGGGGAGGCGTGGTGCGACCAGAGCTTCCAGCCGTCCGGGGTGCGGCGGAACACGTTCGTGGCGACCACCAGCTGGCCCACGAGCGGCCCCAGCTCCTCGCCGTCCTCCGGGGCGGGCCCGCCGCTGAGGATGTTCTCGGTGCAGGTCACCAGGGCCGTGTCGCCGGTGACGGACACATGCACATCGGTGAGGAAGAACTGGATGTAGTCGGTGTTCGCCATGATCAGCGCATACGACCGCAGCACCTCGCCGCGCCCGGTGAGCACCGGCCATCCCGGGTGCACGCAGGAGACGACGCCCGCGTCCGCCGGGTCGTGGAACTCCTCGTCGATGCCCAGGTCGGAGGGGGTGAGCCAGAGTGAGGACACCACGTCGAAGTCGCCCTGTTCGAGTGCCTCGTAGAAGGCGGTGTTGGCGGCCTCGACCTGCTCGACGTCGGTGTGGGGGGCGCTCACCGGGCTCCTTCTGCGCCGTGCGGTGTGCGTGAGGGGCGCGTTTCCTGAGAGGCCGGCGCGTCGGGCGTGCCAGACGCCCCGTCCACCGTGTCTTCGTCCGGGGTGTCACTGTCCGCGCGCGCTCCTTCCACGGCGCGCGCGACACGCACCGCGTCGGCCGTCGCGCGCACCTCGTGCACACGCACCGCCCACGCGCCGGCCTGCGCCGCGAGGGCGGAGACGGCGGCCGTGGCGGCGTCGCGCTCGCGGGCGGGCGGGGGCGCGCCCTCCGGCCCCGCCAGCACCCGGCCGAGGAACCGTTTGCGGGAAGCTGCGACGAGCAGGGGGTGACCCAGTCCGTGCAGCCGGTCGAGGCGGGCGAGCAGGGAGAGGTCGTGGCCGGCCTCCTTGGAGAAGCCGAGCCCCGGGTCGACGACCACCCGGTCGGGGGCGATGCCGCCCGCCAGGACGGCGTCCACGCGCGCGTGCAGTTCGTCGACGACCTCGCGGACGACGTCGTCGTAGACACCCTTGACGTTGCCGCCATCGAGGAAGCCGCGCCAGTGCATGACGACGAAGGGCGCGCCGGCGTCGGCGACGACCGGGATCATCTCCGGGTCGGCGAGGCCGCCGCTGACGTCGTTGACGAGGGCCGCGCCCGCGGCGAGGGCCTGGGCGGCGACGGAGGCGCGCATGGTGTCGACGGAGACGACGACGCCTTCGGAGGCGAGGCCGCGGACGACGGGGATGACGCGCCGGAGCTCCTCGGCCTCGTCGACACGGGTGGCGCCGGGCCGGGTGGACTCGCCGCCGACGTCGACCAGGTCGGCTCCCTCGGTGACCAGCGCGAGTCCGTGCTTGACGGCGGTCGTCGTGTCGAACCAGCGACCCCCGTCGGAGAAGGAGTCGGGGGTCACGTTCACGACCCCCATGACCGCGCACCGGTCCCAGTCCGGAAGGCCGGCCACGCGCCCTCGTCCGCTCTGCTTGCTCATACGTTCAGCGTAGGCCCCGTGGGGGACCGCCACGCCGGGTGGCCCGGGGGAAGCCCCAGGGCTGAGCAGTGGGGGTTCCGCCCGGACCGGCGCTCTGGATCAAGGCGCCTAGGCCGCGCGTACGTCCCTGTCGGCCATCGTGTGCTCGGCCACCGCGTGGGCACACGCGCGGGCGGCGGACGTACGGCGGCGCAGGAAGTGCGGCAGGGGCAGGGCGAGGTTGACGAAGCCCTCCGCCTGCATGGCGGCGAAGCCGATGCGGGGGAGGTCACCGGAGGCTCGGTAGACGACGAAGCGGGGTTCCCAGCGGGGCTGGAACTTGGCGTTGAACTTGTACAGCGATTCGATCTGGAACCAGCGCGAGAGGAACACCAGCAGTCCGCGCCAGGCGCGCAGCACCGGGCCGGCGCCGATCTTCTCGCCGCGGGCCAGTGCCGAGCGGAACATGGCGAAGTTGAGCGACACGCGCGCGACGTCGAACTTGGGGGCGGCCTGGAGGGAGGCGACGATGAGGAGTTCGTTCATGCCGGGGTCGGCCGAGCGGTCGCGTCGCATCAGGTCCAGGGAAGCCCCGTCCGGGCCCCACGGCACGAAGTGAAGGATCGCCTTGAGGTCGCCGTACGGACCCGGTTCGGCGTCCGCCTTGTGGGCGGTGGCGATGAGGCAGTCACCGTCGGTGGGGTCGCCGATGCGGCCGAGGGCCATCGAGAAGCCGCGCTCGGTGTCGGTTCCACGCCAGTCCTCCGCGGCGAGCCGGATGCGCTCCAGTTCGCCTTCGCCGATGTCACGGACACGTCGGACCCGGGTTTCGTAACCGGCGCGTTCGATGCGCTTGACCATCTGGCGCACGTTGCGCATCGCGCGGCCGGCCAGCGAGAAATCCGCGACGTCCACCACCGCCTCGTCGCCGAGTTCCAGGGCGTCCAGTCCGGTTTCGCGGGTCCACACCTCGCCGCCGGTCTCGGAACAGCCCATGACGGCGGGCGTCCAGGAGTGGGCCCTGGCCTCGTCCATGAAGCGCTCGATCGCGCCGGGCCAGGCCTCCACGTCGCCGATGGGGTCACCGCTGGCGAGCATCACGCCGGAGACGACGCGGTAGGTCACGGCCGCCTTGCCGCTGGGGGAGAAGACGACGGCCTTGTCACGGCGCAGCGCGAAGTGGCCGAGCGAGTCCCGGCGGCCGTGCTTGTCCAGCAGGACGCGCAGCCGGACCTCGTCCTCCTCGGTGAGGCGCGCGGCCGGGTGCTCCGGGCGGAAGGCCAGGTAGACGGTGGTGATGGCGGTGAGCAGGCCCAGGGCACCCAGGGAGAAGGCGACCGTCCAGGAGGTGTTGCCCTGGTAGTCGACCGGGCCCTCGAAGCCGAAGAGGCCGTACAGGACGTGGGAGATGCGGTCGGCCAGGCTGGGGTCGCCGACCAGGCGCCCCGGATGGGCGCTGACGATGACCAGGCCCAGCCCGAGGGAACCGGCGCCCATGAGGACGAAGTTGGCCAGCGCGCGCCAGCGGCTGCGCGGGTCGGGCAGCGCCGCGAACTGGTCGCGGTGGCGCAGCAGCGGCACCAGGAGCGCGAGGGAGATCAGCGCGCCGACGAGCGAGTGCCGGTAGGCGAACTGCGCGACGGCACCCGCCGGGAGCAGGGCGACGGCCGCCCGCCAGGCGCGCCGCTTGCTGCGCTTGAGGCCGTGCGCGAGGAGCAGCAGCAGGACGCCCGCGCTCAGCGACAGCGCCGCCGCGAACGGGCCCAGCGCGCCGGGCAGCACCTCGGCCAGGGTGTGCATACGGCTGTGGCGGAACCGCGGGAAGACCCCGGCGGCGACGTCCAGCAGACCCACGAGCGCGCAGGCCCGGCCGACGAGGGCGGGCACGGCCTCGGGGCGCGGCCCCCTGATCAGCTTCCGCACCCGGCTTGATCGATTCGGAACCCCGATCGACATTTCCCCATCTTCCCTGACAGACATCGCATCCCGTAGTTCCGCGAGAGACTCTGAAATCCGGGCCCGATTCGGGCATCCGGCGACATTGCGCCCTCTAGGACGGTGTCTCGGGGGGAGAGGTTCACTCAACTCTTTCAAAGCCGCCGAAAAGGCAAGGGAAAGTCCGGGAGAAGTCCTCGCGGGGAGCGGGGGCCACGGGAACCCGGACGGAGAGCGCAGGCAGGAACACCGATGGGTCTCACGAGCAAAACAGTGCTGCTGCTGGCAGTCCTGTCCGCCGTACTGCTGTTCGTCGGCACGGTGTGGCAGTGGCCGCGGCTGGCCGGGCGCGGCTGGCGGTCCGTCAGCGCGCGTGTCGCCCTGCTGTTGGGCACCCAGCTGGCACTCTTCGCGTCCGTGGGGCTCGCGGCGAACCAGGCCTTCGGGTTCTACGCCAGCTGGGCGGACCTGTTCGGCCAGGAGACCGAGCAGGGCGTCGTCGTCGACCACGCGGGCGAGGGACCGCTGCGGGTGCTCGACACCCGGCGCGTGGAAGGCGGCGGCGGGCGCCCGGAGTTCGGCGGGCAGATCCAGAAGGTCGCCATCAACGGCCGTACGACGCGCATCGCCTCGCCCGCCTTCGTGTACCTGCCGCCGGAGTACTTCGACCCGCACGAGCGCGCGCGTACGTTCCCGGCGGCCGTCGTCCTCACGGGCTACCCCGGCACCGCGGAGGCCCTCGTGGACAAGCTGGACTACCCGCGCACCGCGCGCGGGCTCGCCGAGGACGGCCGTATGCAGCCGATGATCCTGGTGATGATGCGGCCCACGGTGGCGCCGCCGCGGGACACGGAGTGCGTGGACATCCCGGGCGGGCCGCAGACGGAGTCCTTCTTCGCCAAGGACCTGCCGGCCGCCGTGACGGCCCACTACAGGGTGAACAGGGCGCCCGGCAGCTGGGGTGTCATCGGCGACTCCACGGGCGGCTACTGCGCGCTGAAGCTGGCGATGCACCACCCCAAGGTCTACGGGGCGGGCGCCGGCCTGTCGGCGTACTACAAGGCGCCCACCGACCCGACGACCGGGGACCTGTTCCACGGCGACGAGACGCTGCGCAACGAGGCCGATCTGCGCTGGTTCCTGAAGCACCGGCCCGCGCCCGACACCTCATTGCTCGTCACCAGCAGCAAGGTGGGAGAATCCAACTACAAGGACACGCTGAAGTTCATCGAACTGGCGAAGGCCACCCACAGGACAAGGATCTCGTCGATCGTCCTCGAAAGCGGCGGACACAACTTCAACACCTGGCGGCGGGAGATCCCGCCGACTCTGGAGTGGATCAGCGGGCGGCTGAGCGAGCGGGCGAGCGGCGGTTGACCGGCCGGTGACGTCGGCGGACGGCCTCCGGTGGTCGTGGCGACCGGAAATGATCTTGATTGCCGGTGAATTCCGCGACCGGTTTGTTTCCTGATGCCGTGTGAGAGCTTCGGTATGGCTGCTTTTTACGGGGCGGGGCGCCAACATTCGCCTACGCGCGGTAAGTTTCTGGCCATGCCACGTGGACGTCACCGCCATTCCCCACCTTTGCACCGGCTGCTGCCTCCCTCGACGATCGCAGGCGTCTCCCTCGTCTGCGCGCTCGGCCCCTGGGTCTTCACGGAGCCGTCGTTGCTCCGTGGTCTGGCCGCGGCCGCCGCGGCGACGGCGGTCGGGAGCGCGTTCGTCATGCGCCGCTGGGACATCCAGGCCGGCAAACAGGTGGCCGACCTCACGCGCGCGCGTGCGGGTGACGAGTGGCGCTACGAGGAACGGGTCGCCGAACTGGAGAGCGACCTCGAGGAGTCGCGTGAGCTGCGCAAGAAGCTGGAACAGCGGCTGCGGGCCAAGCGCGCCGAACTGGCCGGGCTGCGCAACGAACACGCGTCCCTGCTGCGCCGTTACGCCACGGCGGAGACGGAGCGGGCGAGCGCCCTGGAGGGCCGCCGCCTGCTCGAGATAGAGAGCGGGGCGCCGGCACTGGCGCTGCCGCCCGCGCGTGCGGCCGAGGACGACGCCACAGAGGCCGCCAAGGCTGCGGACGGTACGGAGGCCGAGGAGCCCGAGACCGGAATCGCCGAGGCCCCTGACGCCACCGGGACCCCTGACGCCACCGGGACCCCTGAAGCCGCCGAGGACGAGCAGGAGGTTCCCTCGGTCTTCTCTCCCTCCGGCTCCAAGCTTTTCCTGCGCGCACAGGCCGCCCTGGCCCGCTTCGACACCGACGGCCCGAAGCCTGCGCGGAGCACGGCCGCGGACGCGGAGTCCGTGGACGCCGAACCCGTCCGGGCGGCCGAGCCCGCCGAGTCCGGCGTCGACGCGGAGGCCGCACGGGAGGACGAGGTCAAGGGGAAGCCCGAGGCGGTCGACGAGCACGCGCGTGCGACCGCCCTTCACCTGACCGCCGAGGCGAACGGCACTCCGGACGAGAAGGTCATCCCCGAGGAACCCACTGCCCGGACGAAGCCCCAGGACACCCCGCCCGCCGATGAGGCCGAAGCGGCCGAAGCGGCCGAGGGGTCCGAAGGGGCGGAGACCCTGGAAGCCCCCGTGGCGGCCACCGGCACGGAGCCCGCCGCCGAGACCGCCGGGACCGGCTCGCTCTTCCCTCTAAACAACCTTCACCCCCCCCCCGAACC
>NZ_JARGEF010000490.1:0-1792 GCF_033794725.1 Streptomyces sp. ID05-39B
GGTGGGGGACGGGGCTGAAGCCCTCTCCTCTCCGGTACCGGCTCGCTCTGGGTGCGCAACGGCCCCTGTCTCCCCTTATGGGGGGGCAGGGGCCGTATGTATCTCTGACCGTCTTGCAGCCGGGCCGGCCTGCTCGGCCTGCGATGCCGACCCGATCAGCCACGGGCGTTTCGGTTGGCCGGGCTGGCCGGTCGTTTGGGTTGGCCGGGCTGGCCGGTCGTTCCGGTTGGCCGGGCGTTTCGGTCAGCCCGCGAGGGACTTCTTGACCGCTGCGGCGACGCGGCCGCCCTCCGCCAGGCCGACCACCTTCGGGTTCACGATCTTCATGACGGCGCCCATCGCCCGCGGACCCTCGGCACCGGCCGCCTTCGCCTCCGCGACGGCCTGGGCGACGATGGCCTCCAGTTCCTCGTCGCCGAGCTGCTTGGGCAGGTACGTGGCGAGAATCTCGCCCTCCGCCTTCTCCCGCTCGGCCGACTCGGCCCGACCACCCTGCGCGAAGGCGTCCGCGGCCTCGCGGCGCTTCTTCGCCTCACGGGTGATCACCTTCTGCACCTCGTCGTCGGAGAGCTCGCGCTTGGTCGTGCCCGCGACCTCTTCCTTCGTGATCGCGGTGAGGGTCAGCCGGAGCGTCGAGGAGCGGAGCTCATCGCGCTCCTTGATCGCAGCGTTGAGGTCTTCCTTGAGCTTCGACTTGAGCGTGGTCATGGGTTTGATTGTCGCAGGTACGGACGGAACGACGCCCCTTCATTTTGGGGAGCGGCACGTCAGGGACAACTGAGGGGCCGCTCAGGGATGTTCCAGGGACGGGTGAGGTCCGGGCAGCCGACCGGGTCTGACACGATGGTCGTATGCGCGCGCGATACGGAGTACCTCTGTCCATCGCGGCGGCAGGCGCCGCCGGTCTGGTGTACTCGGCGGGATTCGAGGCCCGCTCCTTCCGCCTCCGGAGGGTGACGGTCCCCGTCCTTCCCGCCGGGATGCGGCCCCTGCGCGTATTGCAGGTGTCCGACATCCACATGGTCGGCGGCCAGCGCAAGAAGCAGCGCTGGCTCCGCTCGCTGGCCGGCCTGCGCCCCGACTTCGTGATCAACACCGGGGACAACCTGTCCGACCCGGAGGGCATCCCCGAGGTTCTCGACGCCCTCGGCCCGCTGATGGAGTTCCCGGGCGCGTACGTCTTCGGCTCCAACGACTACTACGGCCCCACGCCGCGCAACCCCGCCCGCTACCTGTCCGAGAAGATCCAGGGCAAGCACGGGCTGAACGGCAATCCGCCCGTGGTCGGCGTCGTCCACAACCAATGGGAAGACCTGCGCGACGGCTTCGACGGCGCCGGCTGGGTCAACCTCACGAACACCCGCGGCACGCTGAAGATCGACGGCGTGTCGGTGGAACTGACGGGGCTGGACGACCCGCACATCAAGCGGGACCGGTACGCGCAGGTGGCCGGCGGCCCGTCGGAGACGGCGGACTTCTCGATGGGCGTCGTGCACGCGCCGTACCTCCGCGTCCTGGACTCGTACACGGCGGACGGCTACCCCCTGATCCTGGCCGGCCACACACACGGGGGTCAGCTGTGCATCCCCTTCTACGGTGCCCTCGTCACCAACTGCGACCTGGACACAGACCGGGTGAAGGGCCTGTCCACGCACACGGTGGACGACCGTACGGCGTACCTGCACGTGTCTGCGGGCTGCGGCACGAACCGCTACACGCCGGTGCGGTTCGCGTGCCCGCCGGAGGTGACGTTGTTGACGTTGGTAGGGAAGGAGTAGGGGCTGGGCTGGGC
>NZ_JARGEF010000491.1:0-1773 GCF_033794725.1 Streptomyces sp. ID05-39B
TGGTTTGGAATTTTTTTTAAGGGCAGGGTGCGGGCCGGGGTGGGGTTCTGCGAGGCGGTCGTCGAGGAACTCGCTGACGGCTTCGCGGCCGTGGGCGTCCCGGCCGTGGGCGTTCCGGCCACCGGTTCAGCACCGGCGGACGTGGGCGTGCCCGACGCGCCCCGCTCGTCGTCAGGCCCGCACGCGCTCGCGGCTACGGCCACGGTCAGACTCGCGGCGGTCAGCAGCAGGCGTCTGAGTCGCTTCCTCATCAGGGAGTCCCTTCCTTGCCGGGCAAGGCGTGTGCCGTCCGGGGACTGTACAGCTCAGGTGCGCGCCTCCGGTATGCCGGTCCCGTCAGGCGTGGACGCAGTCCTGAATGATCTTCTTCGCCAGTACGCGTTTCGGTTCGCGGAGTTCGTCCTCGATGGCATCCGCCCCGGCCGCGTCCAGCGTCACTACGGCAGGATGGCCGGCCCCGGGGTGCAGTCGGGCGATACGTGAGCTGACGGAGGGAAGGCCACCGTCCTCGGCCGGGAGCTCTTCCCCCGCGCGACGAGGCAGCGCTGCCGCGTGTGCGGCCACCTCTGCCCAGATATCCCGGTCCGTGCTCTGCGCGGCGCGGACGGGGCGGAATGTTCGCACGGTGACCGCCAGTCGGTGCACCTCGGCGTTGACGGCGCCGGCGAGCAGTTGGTCGCACAAGGCGGAGACGGTCGCCTCGGTGGAAGCGACCCGGGCGGCCACGGCGTCCGCTTGGAATTCTGTGAGCCGCGCGCTGGGACGCGTGAGCCGCATCAGCAGCCGGTGCGCACCCTTGACCACCAGCTTCGGTATCCACAACGCCCAATCCGCGGCTCGTCCTCGGGCCTTGAAACGAGCCGATGCCGTGGCCATCCCGTCCGCGTGCCGGGAGACCAGGGGCGCACTCGGGCTGCCCGCACTCGCCCTGCGGGGAGCGTGCTCCGGGATTTCCGCCCGACCAGCCAGTGAACTCAGCGCCGCACCGATCAGCGTCCCTCGCCGAATGTCCCGAGACGCGAAATGCCCCAATTCGTGTGCGACGGCGGTGACCCGCTGCTGCGGTGCGAGAGTAAGCCAGAGAGGAAGGCCCAGCTCAAGCCGCCGCCTGCGCCGGATGCCACAGGTGGACACCCGCAGGGCGAATTCCGTGCCGACCTGGACGGTGTCGATATGCCTCACGCCCACGGCATCCGCTGTGTCATCCAGCAACGTGTACAGCGCCGGCGCGTCCACTCGCCGCAGCGTGGGCAACTCGGGATCAGGCCTGCCCAGACGCGGCCGCAGTTGGGCGGCACCCACGAGCAACACCAGCCCGATCATGGGCTGTACGACGGTCTCCCAGCCGAGCACGACCAGGAGCAGACCGGCGACGAGCATCCCCGCCACCAGCAGATGAACCAGACAGGCAATCCCGAAGGCGGCAGCCGTCGCCAGGACCACCCTGCCCGATCTCACAACCCTCGGCGCTGCGGACAACGCTTCGCCCCCCGCAATGGGACCTCCCCCGGTTGGCCATGGAAAGCATAATCAGACCGCTTCCGCGATGATCCCGCGTCCGACCGGTCGCAACAGTTTCGGTAACTGCGCGGACCATTGACGCGCGAGGGGTTCGATCCTACGGTCCCGTCCGACGACGCGACTGCTGTTCGAAACTTCGGACGGTGAACCCCCACTGAAGGAGTGTCCGCATGAGCCGCACCTCACGCACCCTCCGCACGCCCCATACCGTCCGCACCCCCCACACCCCCCGCAACTCGCGCACGCCACACA
>NZ_JARGEF010000492.1:0-1695 GCF_033794725.1 Streptomyces sp. ID05-39B
TCGCCCCCGCCGCCCCTTCCCGTCCCGACCCTGGGGGCTGCCGCCCCCAGACCCGCGCTGTCGGCCCTGAACGGGCCTCGTCCTCACACTTCCCCGGAGGGGAGACCCCCGGACGGGCCGAGTCGCAAGGACCGCCACCTTCTGTCCCACCGAGCGGGGCACTGGGGCCGTCGCGTGCTGTCCCACCGGGTGGGGTGCTGGGAGCGTCGCCTTCCGTCCCACCGAGCCGGTCGTCGGGGCCCTCCCCTTTCATCCCACCCAGTCGGGTGGTGGGTAGGGATGGGGCGGGAGGAGAGGGGGCGGCGCCGTCTGCAACGCCGGACCAGGTGATCCCCTACGACGCCGTACGGCACGAACCTCCTGAGGGTGGGGTCTTCGCGCGGCACGCCGATGCCCTCGACCGGGGGGACGGGCCCGGACTCGAAGCCGTCGCCGCGGAGTTGGAGGAGCGCGGGTTCCTCCTGTTCGCGGCCGAGGCGCAGGCCCAGGCCGCGCAACTGCACCGGGACCCGCGCGCTGCCCGCACCGCCCGTACCCGGGCCGTCGCACTGGCCCGCCGCTGCCAGGGCGCCCGCACCCCCGCCCTGGCCGGCCTGGTGCTGGGCGAACTCACCACCCGCCAGCGCCAGATCGTCACCCTCGCCGCGGCCGGCCTCAGCAACCGGCAGATCGCCGAGCGGCTGACCCTGTCCGTGCGTACGGTCGGCAATCACCTGTACGGCGCGTACACCCGCCTCGGCGCGAGCGACAGGGCGGCGCTGCCGTGGCTCGTGGAGCTGCCGGACACCAGGACCGCCTGACTTCCGGGCGACGGCGGCGTTCAGGCGGCGCCGAACGCGGTGAACGCCCACCCCGTCGCCTGGTGCGGCGCGTCTCCTGGCAGGGCGGCGCGAGCGTCACGCAGGGCCTCCGCCAGGGACAGGCCGGCGCTGACCCCCTTGTGCAGGGCCAGCATCAGCGCGACGACCGCCTCGTCGTTGACGGGCGCGCTGCTGGCCACCACCCCGGCCGTGCCGAGCGGCAGCAACGCCGCCACCAGGCCGAGGAGTTCGTCGGCGCCCACCGAGGCGAGGCGGGCGGTGTCGCAGCTGGACAGGATGATCCGGTACGGGCTGCGGGCGAGGCGCTCGAAGTCGTGCACGATCAGGGGCCCGTCGGCCATCCGCAGGGACGAGAACATGGGGCTGTCGGCCCGGAAGGTGCCATGGGCGGCGATGTGCGCGAGCGCGGCCCCGTCCAGTTCCTCCAGGACCCGCGACGCGCGGGCGTCCTCGTGCTCCAGCACCGTCGGCCTGCCGTACCGGCCCGCCACCTCCGGCACCTCGGCGCCCCCGGTCGCCAGGCCCGGCCCCCGCACCAGCACCCGCCGCCCGCCCGGCGTCGGCTCGGTCTCCCGGGCGCGCAGCCAGCTGCTCGCCGACGGCGACACACTGAGCACCCGCTCCCGCAGCGACGGCAGCAGCGCCCACGGCACCTGATGCAGCCGGGCCGGGGGCACGACGACGACCGGGCCGGAGCCCAGCCGCGCGGCGGCCTCGCCCAGCAGCAGCTCCTCCAGGCGCCGGCCGGACGCCTCGACCACCGGCAGCCGCGCCTGCGCACCCGGATGCGCCAGCCGCCGCAGCCCGGCCTGCACATGCTCGGCCTCCCGCTCCGCCGCGGCCACCGGCCCGCCCGCGAACCGTCGCACCCGCC
>NZ_JARGEF010000493.1:0-1683 GCF_033794725.1 Streptomyces sp. ID05-39B
GTGCGGGGCGGACCGGCCGGCCCCCGCGCCCCGCTCGGCGCCGGCCGGTCCGCCCCGCACGGAGGAAACGTCCCCGCTGGGCCATGCGGGCGACCATGACGCTGTCGGTCGTCGTGCTGGCCTCCGCCGGGATCGGCCACACCCTGATCAGCAGCCTCGACTCCAAGATCGCCCGCGTCGACCCCTTCAAGGACATGAAGAACCGCCCGCGGGCCGGTCACGGCATGAACGTGCTCATGGTCGGCACCGACGGCCGCGACCGGATCACCGAGGCCGAACGGCAGCGGTACCGGCTAGGCGGCGCGCCCTGCCACTGCACCGACACGCTGATGATCGTGCACATCTCGGAGGACCGGGACCGCGCGAGCGTGGTCAGCCTGCCGCGCGACTCCTACGCCGAGACGCCCCCGCACACCGACCGGACCACGGGTGAGAAACACCACGGCCACCCCCTCAAGATCAACGCGGCGTACGCGGAGGGCGGCCCGCAGCTGACCGTGCGGACCGTCGAGCACATGACCCGCGTGAAGATCGACCACTACCTGGAGGTCGACTTCACCAGCTTCATGAAGACCGTCGACGTCCTCGACGGCGTGAAGATCTGCACCGACCGGCACCTCAAGGACTCCTATACCGGCCTCGACCTCGCCCCCGGCAACCACACCCTGCGAGGCGGCGAGGCCCTCCAGTACGTCCGCTCCCGGCACGCCGACGTCTCCTCCGACCTCGGCCGGATGAAACGCCAGCAGCGCTTCCTGGCGGGACTGGTGGACCGGGCGACCTCCTCCGGGATCCTGCTGAACCCGCTGAAGTTCCGCGACGTGACACGGGCGGTGCTGGGCTCGGTGCGGGCCGACCGCGGCTTCGGCACCGACGAACTGCTGGACCTCGGGCGGGCCATGCGCACCTTCTCCCCCTCCTCCTCGGAGTTCACGACCGTCCCCATCGAACGGATGGGATACGCCGTGAAGGGCATCGGCTCGACCGTGAAGTGGGACCCCGTCCGCTCCGAGCGCCTCTTCAAGGCCCTGCGCGACGACAAACCCCTCGCCACCACCACACAACGGACCGCCCGCAGCACGGCCGTCCGCGTGGAGGTGGCCCCGCAGCAGATCCGCGTCCAGGTGGAGAACGGCACCGGCACGCCCGGTCTGGCCAAGCGGGTCGACGCGGCGCTGCGGGCCACCGGCTTCCGTACGACCGGCCGGCCGACCACGGGCCGCGACACCTCGGTGCGCCGTACGGTCGTCTCCCACGATCCGCGCTGGGACCGCTCGGCGAAGTCGCTGGCCGCCGCCCTCCCCGGCAGCGAGCTGCGCGCCGTACCGGGCCTGGGCCCCACGCTGAGGGTCACCGCAGGAACGGAGTCCCACCAGGTCCGCAAGGTCCGGGCGGACGACCCGGAACAGGGCGAGTCCGCAGTGGTGCGGGGCGACGAGGTCGGCTGCGCCTGAGGCCCTGCCCCAGGGGGCGGGGGCGGGGCCGCAGGGATGCTGTTGGCGAATCCCGTCAGGCTGGCAGATCCCGTCAGGCCCAAGCAATTGGCAGATCCAGGACAGAGACACGCCGTAGAACCGGCACTTTGCTGGCCTGTGTCTGCCAATCGGCGTCTGCCAATCGGCGTCTGGCTATCGCGTCTGCCGAGCGGATTCGCCAACAGCGTCCGCAGGTGGTGGGGGCGGG
>NZ_JARGEF010000494.1:0-1672 GCF_033794725.1 Streptomyces sp. ID05-39B
CCTCGATCGTTCATGAGTCCTCGTCGGTGTGCTGACGGGGACTCTGTGTTGGTGTGATGCGGTCTTTTCGGAGCTGGGGCACGTTGATGGCCCGGCTGTCGCGTCGGGTGGGCGCCGGGTTCCACTCCCGGGGTGGTCGTGCGGGTTGTTGGGACGGTTGAAGTAGCTGGTCAGCCAGGGTTCGGGAGGGCCTGGAGCTGGTCGATCGCCCGGGTGATGACGTCGGTCCAGGGCCATCGGGCGGTGAACCGGAGCCGGCGGGTGCGGCCGGTGTGCACGAGCTGGGCGGCGGCGGAGAACAGGCGCAGGCGGAGCTTCTTGGGTTCCCAACGGCGGGTCTTGCCGGTCAGGGCGAGCATCGGCATCCAGGCCAGCAGGTCGAGCGCGAGGGAGACGATCTCCAGCCAGATCCGGTTTTGTGCGCTGTCGTGCAGGGGGAGGTTGCGCAGTCCGGTGTCGCGGGCGTTTCGGATGCGGTCCTCGCAGCGGGCCCGTCGGCGGTGACGCAGCTCCAGGTCGGCGAGCTGACCGCCCTGTGTGTTGGTCGCGAAGCAGGTCAGCCGCAGTCCGTCGACATCGGTGAAGCGCAACTGGGCGCCGGGGTGCGGCCGTTCCTTGCGGACAAGCAGCCGCATGCCCTTGGGCCAGGTGCTCAGGTCGGGCATGTCGGTGATCTCCGCGACCCAGGCGCCGGGCCGCTCGGTGCCTCCCGCGTCGTAGGCCGGTGTCCACGCCTTCTTCGGGATCTTCAGGACGGCCTGGTGGAGGGTGTCGGTGATGGTCATTCCGACGGAATACGACAGCCACCGGCCCCGCCGGGTGAGCCAGTCGAGGAAGGCGTGGGTGCCGCCGGCGGAGTCGGTGCGGATCAGTGTCTGCCGTCCCCGCCGCAAGTGTGTGGGGAGTTGGGCCAGGGCGAGCCCAGTGGTGGTGATGTGATCGCTCGCGGTGTTGGAGCCTGCGTTGCCGGGCCGCAGCAGCGCGGCCACCGGTTCCCCGGACCCGGCTTGGCCGTGGTCGACGAACGCGACGAGAGGGTGATGGCCGTAGGTCTTCTTCCAGGTCGCGGTGGCGTCCTGCTTCTCGGAGTGGGCGAGGACGAGCACGCCGTCGATGTCCACGGTCACCTGCCCGTCGGCGGCCGGACCGTCCGCCCCGGCCAACTCCCAGACGCGCGAACGCACTTCGGCCCGCGCTGACCGGATTGCTGCGAGTGCCTTCGGTCCGGCTGCAGCCAGGGCGTCGATGAACCGGGAGACCGTGGGATCGGACGCCACCGGGCCGAACACGTCCGGCTCGGCCCGCAGCATGGCGACATCGGCGAGGCAGTCCCCGCCCAGAGCTGTTGCGAGCGCGACATCCAACAGGACCTTGCCCGGGTCGTGCACCGCCCGCGGCTTGCGCCACGGCGCCAGCGCCGCCGATATCGCCCCGTCCAGGCCCACCTTGCGGACCGTCTCGACCAGCAGCACCGCCCCGGCCTGCGAGACCACCCCGCTGCCACCGCCCTCGACGCGGACACGCGGGTACAACCCGATACTCTTGCTCACCTGGAGAGTGCTTCTTTCCGTGCAGCCAACAGGACCCTAGACAAGTCCCATCGTTGCAGGTCAGGAGCACTCTCCGCTTATTTGATCAAGGCATGGACGGGCACGCTCGTGAAAGCGCGAGG
>NZ_JARGEF010000495.1:0-1605 GCF_033794725.1 Streptomyces sp. ID05-39B
CTCCTGACCTGCAACGATGGGACTTGTCGAGGGTCCTGTTGGTTGCATGGGAAGAAGCACTCTCCAGGTGAAGAAGCGTATCGGGTCGTATCCGCGTGTCCGCATCGAGGGCGGCGGCCGGGCGGTGGTCTCGCAGGCCGGGAGCGTGCTGCTGGTCGAGACCGTCCGCAAGGCCGGCTTGGACACCGCGATATCCGCGGCGCTGACGCCGTGGCGGAAGCCGCGGGCGGTGCACGATCCGGGCAAGATCCTGCTGGACGTGGCCCTGGCGGTCGCGCTGGGCGGAGACTGCCTCGCGGATGTCGCCATGCTGCGGGCCGAGCCCGCGGTGTTCGGGGCGGTGGCCTCCGACCCGACGGTCTCCCGCCTCATCGACACTCTCGCCGCGGCCGGGCCGAAGGCCCTGACCGCGATCCGGGCCGCGCGGGCTGAAGCCCGCCGACATGTCTGGCGGTTGGCCGGCGGGGAAGCGCCTGATGCGGGCGGGACGGTGACCGTCGACCTCGACGGGGTGCTGGTGATCGCACACTCGGACAAGGAGGACGCCGCACCCACGTGGAAGCGGACCTACGGCCATCACCCGCTGATGGGGTTCGTCGACCATGGACCGGGCGGCACGGGGGAACCGGTCGCGGCCCTGCTCAGACCGGGCAACGCGGGCTCGAACACGGCCACCGACCACATCACCGCCGCTCAACTGGCCCTGGCCCAGCTGCCGAAGAAGTACCGGCGCGGGCGCCGGACCCTGATCCGCACCGACTCCGCGGGCGGCACCCACGACTTCGTCGCCTGGCTGACCCGGCGGGGACGGTGGCTGTCCTACTCGGTCGGCATGGTGATCACCGAGCAGGTCCACCAGCATGTGCTGAAGGTTCCGGCATCGGCCTGGACGGCGGCCGTCGAGGCGGACGGCGAGATCCGCGACGGCGCCTGGGTCGCTGAACTCACCGGCGACGTTCTGGACGGCTGGCCCAAGGGCATGAGGCTGATCGTCCGCAAGGAACGGCCGCACCCAGGGGCCCAGTTGCGGCTCACGGACGCGGACGGCATGCGGCTGACCTGCTTCGCCACCAACACCTCGGGCCGGCCGATCGCCGAGCTCGAGCTCCGTCACCGGCTGCGGGCGAGGGCCGAGGACCGCATCCGGGCCGCCCGCTCGACCGGCCTGCGCAACCTGCCCCTGCACCGCACCGCCCAGAACCGGATCTGGCTGGAGATCGTGCAGATCGCTCTCGACCTGCTGGCCTGGATGCCGATGCTCGCCCTGACCGGCAAGGCCCGTCTCTGGGAACCCCGCCGCCTGCGGCTCCGCCTGTTCACCACGTCGGGGCAGTTCGTGACCACCGGTCGTCGGCGGATCCTCCGCCTGGCCGGGCACTGGCCCTGGACCAGTCGCATCACCGCAGCCCTCGAACGGCTCGCACTCCTGCCGAACCCGGGATGATCAGCGGATTCACCCGCCCCTACAAGAGAACCCTCCAGCCGGAGCAGTGGAACCCGGCGTCCATCCGAGACGACACTCGGGCCCTCAACCTGCCCAGCCTCAGCCCACAGCACGAAAACGGTCCACCGACTCCGTCGGCGGACCGTCACGCAAGATCGAGG
>NZ_JARGEF010000496.1:0-1605 GCF_033794725.1 Streptomyces sp. ID05-39B
CCCACCCGCCATCACTCCGTCCAGCGCGGTCACCGCCGCCGCACCCCATCACCACGCCCGCCCCGAGCCAGCCGTACTGTCGTGCCCGGCGCCCCACTCTCCTTCGTGGTGTTCGTCAGCGCCTCGGCCACCGGACAGCCACGGCCGTCCTCCACCTCCACCGCGGCCGTGTACGCCCTCGGCCCCCTCGCACGCTCAGAGGCCTCGGGGATCTCCCGCCCCCCCGCCGGATGGTTTCCCGGCTGGCCAACGCCCACCCGCGCAAGGGAACGGCGCGGGAATGCGGACCTCCGCCCCCACGATGCAGCGCGCTACCCCCGCATCACAGGCAGCGCGCACCATCCCGCGCCGCGCCCTACCTCACGCGCGCGAGGAACCCCAGGACGTGCGAAAGCCCCGTAGGCCGGAGCCTACGGGGCTTTCAACTGTGCGCGAGGGGGGAGTTGAACCCCCACGCCCTTTCGGGCACTGGAACCTGAATCCAGCGCGTCTGCCTATTCCGCCACCCGCGCATTGGGTGTGTCTTCGTGCTGTTGACCTTGTGGTCCGGCGCCTTCCGACACGCAGAACATTAGCACGCGGGCCAGGGTGCGTTCACATCCCTTCTTCCGGGGCAGAGGTCACCGCGAGAGGCCCACGGCAACCTCCGTACGTCTCGGCGACGACCGGTTCACGTATCAACCTCGTACCTATGGCAGCCGTCTCCCCTGGAGCAGGACCGCCCGCACAGTCAGGTGCGGGACACTGGTCCTCGGCCACCTCTACGATCCTGGGCAGAAGGACGAGCAGAAGTACGAGTGGATGTACGAGCGGACGTACGAGAAGGCGTACGAGCGGATGTGCGAGCACGAGCCCGTACGGAAGCGGCATCGGAGGCACGGAGCCGATGCACACGTAGCGCAAGCGCGTACCGGAAGCACGTATCGGAAGCACGTGGACAAGCCCGTACAGAACCGGGTGGAGAGGACGCCGTCGACACCCTGTCGGCGGGGCCGACAGGGGGAACCAGCCGATTCACCGGCGCGTGGATACGATCAGTAAGCAGTACCAGGTAAGCAGTACCAGGTAAGCAGCACGACACGGGACGCAAGTCACGACGGAGGAGGTGCCCCATGGGAGTCCTGAAGAAGTTCGAGCAGCGTCTCGAGGGTCTGGTCAACGGCACCTTCGCCAAGGTGTTCAAGTCCGAGGTGCAGCCCGTCGAGATCGCGGGAGCACTCCAGCGCGAGTGCGACAACAACGCGACCATCTGGAACCGCGACCGGACCGTCGTACCCAACGACTTCATCGTGGAACTGAGCACGCCGGACTACGAGCGGCTCAGTCCCTACTCCGGCCAGCTCGGCGACGAACTGGCCGGCATGGTCCGCGACTACGCCAAGCAGCAGCGCTACACCTTCATGGGACCGATCAAGGTCAACCTGGAGAAGGCGGACGATCTCGACACCGGTCTGTACCGCGTGCGAAGCCGGACACTCGCCTCCTCCACCAGCGGCCCGCAGGCGCCCGAGCGCGCGCCCGCCGGCGGGCAGCGACCCGGCGGCTACGGCTACCCGCCCGCGGCGGGCGGGGCGCCGGCCGCGCCTCCCATGCCCGCCGCACCCC
>NZ_JARGEF010000497.1:0-1603 GCF_033794725.1 Streptomyces sp. ID05-39B
GGCGTGCCCGGAGCGGGGCGGGGGTCGGCGACGCCCGCTACACGGCCATGCCGTACACGATCGTGAACAGGGTGCCGAGGGACCCGATGATGAAGACGCCCGTCAGCCCGGCGATGATGAGGCCCTTGCCCTGTTCCGCGCTGAAGGTGTCGCGCAGGGCCGTCGCGCCGATGCGCTGCTTGGCGGCGCCCCAGATCGCGATTCCGAGGCAGAGGAGGATGGCGATGGCCATCACCACCTCGATCATCACCTTGGCCTCGTTGCCCAGGCTGCCGAAGGGGCCCCAGTCCGGAGCGATCCCGCCGATGATGGTGTTGATGTCTCCCTTGTCGGCCGCAAAGAGCATGTAAGTCACCGCCCCTGGTGGGTAGTTCCGAGAGGCCCCTGCGGTGTGCAGAGGTCAGGACTCATTGTCGCCGACAACGCCGCCTTCGTATGTCGACTTGGCGTCATTGACGGGCGGGATTCGTACGAAAAGCTCGCACTCGTCACTCTGTGTATCACGGGAGGTTACGCCGGGCAATGAGGCCGGAGCGGAACCTGTCGTGTGGTTCCGTCGTTGACCCACTTCACGGCCGAGTGCCGTTTCTGACGGCAGGTGGGGTGAGGGCCCGTTTCGATGTTCTCATGCCCGACGGTGTACGGAGACGGTCCCATGGCTCGCTGTGAGGACCGTCTCTGACCTGAGGTCAGGCGCAGTTCGTGGGACCGCCGTCCGCTTCCGCCGAGGTCTCGGCTTCCTCCACGCCCTCCACGAAGTGGTCGAACTCGCCTGCCTGTACCCCTAGTACGAAGGCGTCCCACTTGCGGCGGTTCGTCGTGACCACGTTGTCCGGGTCGCTGGTCTCGCGGAGGTAGACGGGGACCTCCAAGTCGTCGCCCTCGCCGAAGGCGATCTCGATCCAGGGGCCGGGGCCGGTCGCCTCCGGCGGGGCGGCACGCACCCAGGTCAGGTCGGGGGGGATGTCGGTCACGGGAGATGCCTTCCGCACGGGGCTTCTACGACTTTGTGGACGATAGCGGGGTCTGACCCGGCTCTCACCTAGTGGGACACGGTGGGGGCGATGAAGCGCAGCCCGCGTCCCTGCGCCGCCCTGCTCGGTGTCGTCCTGCTGGCGGTCACCTCGGCCTCGGAGGCGGCCGCCGGCGGCGGGCCCGGTCCTCTCGGAGTGACGGTCGCCGCGGGGGTGACGGCGGCGACGGTGCGGGTGGGGGTGCTGTTCGACGCGGACGATGCCGAGGGGCCGGGCGGGCTTGCCGGGACGCGTTCCTGTACGGCGTCGGTCGTGCGCGGTCCGCATCGCGATCTCCTGGTCACCGCCGCGCACTGCCTCGCCGGGCAGGGGCCGCTCGTCCTCGTACCCGGATACCGGGACGGGAAGGCCCCGTACGGGGTGTGGAAGGTCGAGCGGGACTTCCTGCCCGACGGGTGGTCCGGGGGACGCGACGAGGACAGTGACGTCGCGTTCGCGGGACCACGGGAAGGGGATGAGGCGCGCATCGAGATACAAAAAGAGAGATGATGATAACAATAGGTAGGAGCTGACGAAGAGAGAAGTGTCACAAGTGGCAGTCAGACGAAAGAAAGAAAAAGAGAGAAAGA
>NZ_JARGEF010000498.1:0-1579 GCF_033794725.1 Streptomyces sp. ID05-39B
TGGCTCGTGTAGCATCGTTGGGTTACTGTGTCGTACTCATCGGCTGTTGGGAGCTTGGGGATGGGTTCTCGGTGCGCTGGCAGACCGCGACGCCACTGTCGGCAAGCACAGAGATACGCAGTCAGGGCCGCTGGGGATCGGAGTCACGCATCCGCTCATGCCGCGTGGGGTCCATGGGGGCCCGCGCGCCGCCGAGCGGGCCGCCCAGCTCGCGCGGCAGCGGGCCGCCATGGACGCGACGCGGCAGAAGCGGGTGCGTGACTCCGATCCCCAGCGGCTCGGACTGCGTCGCTCGGTGCTCGCCGAAGCGGGCGTCGCCGTCGTCCTGCTCGCCGTCACGACGGCGCTGACCTCCACCGAGCCGGGCCGTACGGAACAGGACGCCAAGGCGGCTACGGCTGCCTCCTCGGCCTCCGCCGAGGGCACCTCGGGAGCCGTGACCCTGGACATGTCCTTCGACACCGGCGGCACGGACGGCAAGGGTGTCGTCAGCGTCGACATCGACCCCGCACGGACCGGCGCCAACGAGATGCACGTCTATGTGACCCGGCCCAACGGGCGCGCCTTCGACATCCCCGAAGTGAAGGTCGCCTTCACCCTCGAAGCTCAGAAGATCGGGCCGCTTCCCGTGACCCCCGACCACATCACCACCGGCCACTGGTCGGCGAACGGAGTACAGATCCCCGTGGCCGGCGCATGGCAGATCGCCGTGACCGTGCGGACCTCCGACATCGACCAGGTGACCGTCTCCAAGAACGCGCAGATCGGCTGAACCACCCATGTCTGACCAGACCCTTCCGCAGGCCCCGGAGACATCCCGGAAATCCCCGTCCCCCCAGACGCCCACGGCGGGCCTGACGCGGCGCAAGCTGCTCGGTACCGCCGGGGCCACCGGGCTCGTGGTGGGCACCGCGGGCGGGGCCGCCGGTTATGCGGCGGCGGCCGAGCAGGCCACACCGCTGTCCTCGATCGGGTCCGGCCAGGAGATGTTCCACGTGAAACATCAGCCGGGCATCACCCAGGGACTCCAGGCCCGCGGCCATCTCATCGCCTTCGACCTCGCCGCCGGTGCGGGCCGCAAAGACGCCGCGGCACTCCTCCGCCGCTGGTCCGAGACGGCCCGACGGCTGATGGCGGGCGAGGCCGCGAAGGACGACGACACGGACGTCGCGCGGGACGCGGGCCCTTCCTCGCTGACGATCACCTTCGGCTTCGGCCACAGCTTCTTCGCCCGCACCGGCCTGGAGAAGCAACGCCCGGTCTCCCTGGACCCGCTGCCCGACTTCTCCTCCGACCAGCTCGACATGTCCCGCAGCAACGGCGACCTGTGGGTGCAGATCGGCGCGAACGACGCCCTGGTGGCCTTCCACGCCCTGCGCGCGATCCAGAAGGACGCGGGCAGGGCGGCCAAGGTCCGCTGGCAGATGAACGGCTTCAACCGCACGCCGGGTGCGACCGCCCACCCCATGACGGCCAGGAACCTGATGGGCCAGATCGACGGCACCCGCAACCCGAAGCCGACGGAAGCCGACTTCACCGAGCGCATCTTCGTCCCGGAGTCGGTGGCGGGGTCGGGGTC
>NZ_JARGEF010000499.1:0-1576 GCF_033794725.1 Streptomyces sp. ID05-39B
TGGAGATTTGTCAAAGAGGGCCGTACCCTGGAGGCATGAGCACCCCCGCCCCCTCCGAGCCGCGCGAGCCGAAGGCCGCGCTGATCTTCGACGATCCGCTGGACCGGCAGTCCTCGGACGACACGGACCACGGGTGGGGCGAGCGGCCCGGAGCCGGCGGCGACAGCGCGGCCGACCTCAAGCGCTTCCTCGACGAGAAGCCGCCCCACCACATCTGAACCGGGCGGGCCCGACGGAGGAGTACCGCTACCGCTCGGCGTGCCCGGAGCCGCGCTGGGCGACCAGGGCGTCGCGGATCTCCTTGAGCACCTCCAGCTCGGTGATCTCCATGACCTCGTGCGTGCCCTCCTTGGCCTTCCTGCGCGCTTCCACCTTCGCCAGGTACTTCGACATGGGCAGGACCATCAGGAAGTAGACGACGGCCGCCGTGATCACGAAGGTCAGTGTCGCGCCGAGGACGGAGCCCCACAGGATCCGGACACCCGTGGCGGTGTCGCCCGTCCCGGTGCAGGGTCCCTTGATGCAGGAGTTGTAGCTGTCCAGGTTCTTCGTGCCGATGGCCCCGATCAGCGGGTTGATGACCCCCTTGACCACCGAGTTGACGATGTTGGTGAAGGCCGCGCCGATCACCACCGCGACTGCCAGATCGACGACGTTCCCACGCATCAGGAAGGCTTTGAAGCCTTGCAGGACGCTCGCCTTTTCGCTCACCCGGGTGACACTCCTCGCATGTACAGGTTGTGGAACAAACAGCTCCGCAACCTACGTCACACCGAGGAGGGCGTGTCCAATCAGGTGGCTCGAACGAGGGACTTGACACCAAACCGGGCAGAAGGCCCACGCCGGGACTCACCACAGGGTCACCGCCAGCCGGGCCGTGGCGCTCGCGCCCGCGAGCCGGGTCGCGGTGGACCGGGGCACGGACAGCACGACCAACGCCCCGCCGTCACCCCTCCCCACATCACCCCAGGCGGCGCGGTCCGCGGGGCCGGGGCGACGGCGATGACGTCGACCCGGTCACCGGGGCGCAGCAGTCGCACGGTGGCCGCGTCGCTGATCCGCACCGCCGCCCTCACCCTCCCGGCGGTACGAGGGGCGTCGGCGGGGGCGCGCGTCGATGACTGCGCGCGGGGCGGCGAGCCGCCGCCCGGGTGTCCGCGAGCCTGATCACCGTCCCGGGGAGCCGCCGCCACGAGCGCGGCGGCCGTGACCGCGAGACCCACCGCGAGCGCCCGCCTCCGGTTCCGCACCAGCCGGTGCAGCCCGCCCCGCACCCGCACCGGCGCGAACTGCGGCACCTCGCACGCGGGAGGGACGGGGAGAGAGGGAGCGCCGGGGAGACGAGACGCCCCAGGGAGAACGGGCAGGGGAGCGGGAACAGGAGAAGGAGCGGGCACGGGCAGGGGAGCGGAAGGGCGAAAGGACAACGGGATCACCACCAGCGACGAGGACGGGGCCTGCCCCACCACGATGAGCCCTCACGCCACCGCCCGCCGGAACCGGTGGACCACCACGGGATTGTGGACAACTCCCTCACCCGAACGATGAGTTCCACCCCCACCGCAGAGTCCCCCGT
>NZ_JARGEF010000049.1:0-40485 GCF_033794725.1 Streptomyces sp. ID05-39B
GGGGGCGGGGTCGAGGCCTTCGTCTCGGCGAGGTTGCTGTCGGCGCCCCAGTTGACGACCTGCATCTGCGGGTCGGGCTGCGAGGTGTCGATCACCCAGCGCTGGGCGCCGCTGTCCGTGCGGTTCTTCAGGACGAGGGCACCGGAGCCGTCGGTGGCGGCGGGCGCGAGCGCGAGGTTCTGGTTGGAGCGCGGGACGAGCGTGCCCTGGAGGGTGAAGTCGTAGCGCACGTTTCTGGCGCCGGCCTGCGAGGCGCCCGTGCAGGCGGCCAGCCGTATCGAGTAGCCGAGGTGCGAGTCGAGGCAGAGGTCCGGGTTCTCCGCGTTGCGCAGCAGTCCGTCGGCCTCGTACGACCACTGCTGGCCGGCGTCCGAGGTACAGGTGGCCAGCTCGGTCTCGGCGCCCTCTGCGGCCTTCGTGCCGACGATGCCGATGCACAGCCCGGAGGCCACGTTGTGCAGACGGCCGCGCAGGGTGCCCTGGGTCTGCTCGCCGGCGCCGACCCAGGACGGGTCGGCGGCGGAGGCGTCCGTGTCCGGGGCGGGGGCCGCGGTGTCGTCGCCCGAGGAGGCGGAGTCACCGCCGGAGAGGGCGGACCACAGCACGAGCGGAAGGACGACCAGCCCGCTGACGGTGAACACGGCGACGGCGAGGTTGCGGCGGCGGACACGGCGGGCCGCCTTGTTCGCCGAACGGCGGGAGCCGGGACGGGCGTCCTGGCCGGAGCGGAAGCCGGAGCCGGAGCCAGGTCGGGAGCCGTCCTGGGGTTCCGTGCCGGGTGCCGGGACCGCGGCGGGCTCGTGCTCACGGGTTCCGGTCGCCTTGAGGCGTGCCTTGCGGGCCGTCCCGTCGGTGAAGGCCTCATCGGTGAACGCCTCGCCGACGGAGACCGGACGCCGGACGGGCGGCGCCGCGGCGGACGCCTCGACGGGGCAGGGCTCCGTCCTTGCCCGGAGGTAGGCGGCGGCGCCCCAGCCCAGGACGCCCTCGGCGAGGGCGAGGCCCAGTCCCGCGCCGAACTGGTTGAGCTGGTCGGCGGTGTGCGCGCAGTGCCGGCAGTGGCCGAGGTGGGTGAGCAGGTCGGGGTCGACATCGATGCCGCCGCGGCGGCAGATGACGTCAAGGAGGCGGTGGTAGCGGTGGCAGTCCTCGTCGGTGGCGAGTTCGCGGTGGACCTGGAGGCATTCCTCGCGGAGCCGTTCGCGGGCCCGGCGCAGTTCGACGCGGGCGCCCTCCTCGTCCAGGCCGAGCAGTCCGGCCGGAACGGCGAGGGGTTCGGCCTCGATCTCGGTGTGCCACAGCAGGCAGCGCGCGGACTGGGACAGCCGCTGGAAGGCCCGGGACAGCAAGCGGCGGTGCACGGGCGGCAGCAGCCGGGCGGCAGGCCGTTCGCCTTCGCCCTCGGCGGCGAGCAGGTCGGGGTGGAGCAGATCCCGGCGGCCGTCGGAGTCCCACTCGGCGGCTATGCGGCGCACGGTGAGCAGGAGGTGGGGCCGCCATGCGGAGGTCGGCCCGTTCTGTCGCAGGGTCTCGCCGAAGAGCCGGGTGAAGGCCGCCGTGGTGAGCATGCCGGCCGCCCGCTCCCCGTCGGAGCACAGCCGGGCGTAGGCGAACGCCGCCTCCCAGTGCCGGTCCAGCAGTTCACCGACGGGGTGCAGCGCGGGCGAGGTGCCCGTCCAGTTCTTGAGCTCGGCGCTCAGCTGTTCGTCCGTCACCTCGAAGCGGCGCGCCGAAGGGGAATTCGACAGGCCTGCGTCTTTCACGGGTGCATTCCTCCCGGGAACATGCGGGATAAAGTCTGTACCAAATGAGCGGGTGAGCCCGCCCTCGCAACGACGGGGATCCTTGCGTTCGATGTTCGACATCCCGAACGCCCGCAGGGTGCGGCGGCCCTTTGGAGCATGGGGAGTTGGACGGGATGCCTCGCGCGCACGGTCGAGGAAATACCTCCGTGCGCCGACGGAGCCCACCTTCGCACAGGCGGACCAGGCAGAACAAGTGATCTCGTGGTTTCGTGCATTGCCTAGCGCCGCAATGGTTTTGACAAAATGTCAATGATGGTTCGCCATTCGCGGGGGTCGCGGTAATGGTGTCCCTTTTCGGGAGGTGATTGCGGGGCGTATTCCGCCCCGCCCGCGGCCCGGCGCCGCGTCCGCGCCGTCAGTGACCCGAGACGGCGTGCGGCGTGTACGGCTGCTCCAGTTCCTCCGACAGCCGGCCACGGGCCAGCGGGCTCCACGGCAGCACGCCGACACCCTGGTCGGCGCAGAGCGGCAGCATCTCTCGCTCCTCCTCGCGGTAGAGGAGGTTGTAGTGGTTCTGCATGGAGACGAACTTCGTCCAGCCGTGCCGCTCCGCGGTGTACTGCATCTTGGAGAACTGACAGGCGTACATCGAACTCGCCCCGAGATAGCGCACCTTGCCGGCCGTCACGAGATCGTGCAGGGCCTCCATCGTCTCCTCGACCGGGGTGTGCGGGTCGAAGCGGTGGATCTGGTAGAGGTCGACGTGGTCGGTGCCGAGTCGGCTCAGGCTGTGGTCGATCTCGGTCTTTCCGCACGGGCGGGGCGGGGGCGGTCGTCGCCGTCCGGCTCATTCGACGAGGTCGAGCACCCGCTCCCAGCCGGACTCCGCTCCCTCGGCGCCGTCGTAGGGGTATCCGAACCGCACGCCCATCCCGCGCAGCCGTATCAGGCTCTCCTGGTAGGCGGGGTGGCCGGCCAGCGCGTCGGAGACGCAGGGCAGGACGCCGATGGGGACGCCGAGGCCGGCCGTCTCCGACAGGGTGGCCAGGGCAAGGGTGTCGGCGACGCCGGCCGCCCATTTGTTGACGGTGTTGAAGGTGGCCGGGGCGACGACGACCGCGTCGGGATCGGGGAACGGCCGGGGTTCGCCGGGCCGCCGCCAGGCAGAGCGGATGGGCCGGCCGGTCTGGGCCTCGACGGCCGCGGTGTCGAAGAAGCCGTTCATGGCGACGGGCGTCGCGATGACGCCCACGTGCCACTCGCGCCGCTGTGCGGCGGTGATCAGCTTTCCGACGTCCGCGGCGATGCCGGCGGCGCAGACGACGACGTAGAGGAAGGGCGGGTTCTCGTCCTGAGCGCTCACGTCCGCACCCTACTGAAGGCGTCCGGACGGCCCCTCGGCGACCGG
Source organism: Streptomyces sp. ID05-39B (assembly GCF_033794725.1). Classification (NCBI taxonomy): domain Bacteria; kingdom Bacillati; phylum Actinomycetota; class Actinomycetes; order Kitasatosporales; family Streptomycetaceae; genus Streptomyces; species Streptomyces sp. ID05-39B. The sequence goes on from NZ_JARGEF010000049.1 coordinate 3,154, forward strand.
TGTGCTGGGCCGGGTGCAGCAACGCGGCGGGCGGGAGCCGCGCGGCGCCGGAAGGCTGGATCACCGGTACTGTCCACCCGCCTCCGGGAGCCCCGATGTCCCTGCCCTGCGCACCACCCCGCCGCCGCAGGCTGCGGCCCGTGTCCGTGCTCGTCCTGTGTCTGGGAGCGCTGGCCCCCGCCGTCGCCCCCGCCGTCGCGTCCGGGGGTCCGGACACCGACCGCTCGCTGCAGCGCCGGATCGAGCAGTTCGTCCGCGGTCCGGGCGGGCCGCCCGGCGTCATCGCCGTGCTGCGGCGGGAGTCCGGCACCCGGGTCCTGCGGGCGGGCGTCGCCGACCTGGAGTCGGGCCGCCCGCCCCGGCCCGACGACCACATGCGGATCGCGAGCACGGCGAAGGCCTTCAGCGGCGCGGTGGCGCTGAGCCTGGCCGACCGCGGCGCCCTGGACCTGGACGACACGCTGCGCGAGCGGCTGCCCCGGCTGCCCGCCGCCTGGGGAGCGGTGACGCTCCGGCAGCTGCTGAACCACACCAGCGGGCTGCCCGACTACACGCGGGACGCCGGATTCCTTCGCGTGGTGACGGCCGACCCGCGGCACCGCTTCGACCCGCGCCGCCTGCTCGACTACGTGGCCGACGAGCCACTGCGCTTTCGGCCCGGCAGCCGGTACCTGTACTCCAACTCCGACAACATCGCCGTCGCGCTGATGGCGGAGGCCGCCACCGGCACGCCGTACGAGCGGCTGCTGCGTGACCTCGTGTACCGGCCGCTGCGGCTGCGCGACACGAGCCTGCCGCTGGGCTACCGGATGCCCGAGCCCTACCTGCACGGCTACGACGTGACGCCGCCGCCCCCGCAGGACGTCAGCGAGATCCTCAGCGCCTCGGGCGTCTGGGCGTCCGGCGGTATCATCTCCACGCCGGCCGACATGACCCGTTTCGTCCGCGGCTACGCGTCCGGCGCGCTGTACGACCGCAGTCTCGTACGGGAGCAGCGCCGGTGGATCGTCGGCGCGTCGGAGCCCGCGGGTCCGGGACGCAACCTGGCGGGGCTGGCGATCTTCCGCTACGCGACCCGGTGCGGCGTCGTGCTCGGCCACACCGGCAACTTCCCCGGCTACACGCAGCTGATCGCCGCGACGCCGGACGGCCGCCGCTCGCTGACGTTCACCGTCACCGCCCAGATCAACCAGGCCCAGGCTCCCGCCCAGCTGGCGCGGATGCGGGCCATCCAGGAGGACTTCGTCTGCGCGCTGCTGCGCTAGCGGACGGAGGCGGGGCTCCCGGGCCGCCGTCCCCGCGGCCCGGAAATCCCGTTGCCGGGCCGCGGTGCCGGCCCGCAGGATCTGCCCATGCCTACGCTCATCGCCTTCCTGCCGCCGCTGTCCGCCGCCGTCCCCGCGGCGCGGGTCCAGCAGCAGCCCGGCGTCCCCCGAAGGCCCGAGCCCACGCGCCCGTGACGGCCGCGCTCGTCGCCGGCCTGGTCGCCGGGTACGGCATCGCCGTACCCGTCGGCGCGGTCGGGACCTACCTCGTCTCCCTCACCGCCCGCACCTCCCTGCGCACCGGTGTGTGCGCCGCGCTCGGCGTCGCCGCCGCCGACGGGATCTACGCCCTCCTCGCCACCGTCGGCGGCTCGGCCGTGGCTGCCGCGCTGCGCCCCGTGCTCGGTCCGCTGCGCTGGGCCTCGGCCCTCGTCCTGCTGACCCTCGCGGCCTGGGGTGCGACGACGGCCGTACGCAGCCATCGCGCCCACCGGCTCACGACCCGCATCGCCCCTCCCCCGCCGAGCCCCGCGCGGGCCTTCATCAGTCTGCTGGGGCTCACCCTCCTGAACCCGACCACCGTGGTCTACTTCGCGGCGCTCGTCCTCGGCACCGGCACCGCGGACGCCGTACGCCCCGTCGAGCAGGGCGTGTTCGTCCTGGCGGCCTTCGCCGCGTCCGCGAGCTGGCAGGTGCTGCTCGCCGGGGGCGGCGCCCTGCTGGGGCGGGCGCTGACCGGTCACCGGGGGCGGCTGGTGACGGCGCTGGTGTCGAGCGGGGTGATGACGGTGCTGGCCGTGCGCATGGCCGGTTGACCGTGCGTCGGACGGCGGATGAAACGCGCCGGTGCCAGTGTTGAAGGCGAAGGCCAGTCGACGACGATGTGACGAAGAGGACGGTGTCATGCCTCTCAAGGGCGAGTACGAGCCGAGTCCGACCCAGTGGGTACGCGAGCAGGTGGAGCTGTACGAGAGCTCCGGGGGCACCAAGGGGACCACGCTCCAGGACACCGGGATGCCCGTGATCGTCCTGACGACCTTGGGGACGAAGAGCGGGAAGATCCGCAAGTCACCCCTGATGCGGGTGGAGCACGAGGGGCGCTACGCCGCGGTCGCCTCGCTGGGCGGGGCGCCCAGGCATCCGGTCTGGTACTTCAACGTGAAGGCCGACCCCCGGGTGGAGCTCCAGGACGGGCCGGTGAAGCAGGACATGAGGGCCCGTGAGGTGACCGGCGAGGAGAAGGCGCAGTGGTGGGAGCGCGCGGTCGCCGCGTTCCCGCAGTACGCCGAGTACCAGAAGAACACGGAGCGCGAGATTCCGGTCTTCGTCCTGGAGCCGGCCGACCAGCCGCACTGACCACCTGGGCCGGCGTTCGCCGCGAGATTCCGTAGAAAAATCTGTCCGCGCAAGGCATGGACGTCTCCGTGCCGGGCACTCGAATGTCAGGCCCCGCCGCGTTCCCCCGTCGCGGCGGGGCTTTCGTCATGCCCCCGTCGTTGACCCGGCAGTGCCCTGTGAGGTCGCGCTCCGCGAGGGCGGGCCGTCCTTCGGGGATGTCCCGGTCACCTCCGTCGGCTGCCCCGGCCGTTCCGGCTCATCCCGTGCCGTCCGCGGAAATCGGGGAACGCGGTGGGTGAGCGAGACCCGTACGCACCAGGACCGGGAGGAATCATGGCGGGCCGGGACGACGGCAACAGCGCCTACGGGCACAAGGCGTTCAAGCGGTCCAGGAGCCACTTCGCCGACCGGATCACCGCGGACGGCCGCGACGGACGGCCCGTCGAAGCCGGCCGCTACCGCCTGATCGTCAGCCGGGCCTGTCCGTGGGCGAGCCGAGCCGTGATCTCCCGGCGGCTGCTCGGGCTGGAGGACGCGCTGTCGATGGGGATCGCCGACCCGATCCAGGACGACCGCAGCTGGCGCTTCACCCTGGACCCCGACGGCCGGGATCCGGTGCTCGGCATCCGCTTCCTCGCCGAGGCCTACGACCGGCGCGAAAAGGACCACCCCGGCGGGGTGAGCGTGCCGGCGATCGTGGACGTCACCCACGGCGAGCTGGTCACGAACGACTACCAGCGGATCACCCTGGACCTGGCCACCGAGTGGAGCGCACTGCACCGGGAAGGGGCGCCCGACCTCTACCCGGAGCCGCTGCGGGGCGAAATCGACGAGGTCATGGCCGAGGTGTACGCGGACGTCAACAACGGCGTGTACCGGGCGGGCTTCGCCAACGGCCAGGCCGAGTACGAGGAGGCCTGCGCGGCGGTCTTCCGGCGGCTGGAGCTGCTGGCGTCCCGGCTGGCCTGGCGGCGGTACCTCGTCGGCGACACGATCACCGAGGCGGACATCCGGCTGTTCACCACGCTGGTGCGGTTCGATGCCGTGTATCACGGCCACTTCAAGTGCAACCGGTGGAAGCTGACGGAGAACGACGTCCTGTGGGCGTACGCCCGCGACCTCTTCCAGACGCCCGGGTTCGGTGACACCGTCGACTTCGATCACATCAGGCGCCACTACTACCAGGTCCACACCGGCATCAACCCGACCCGGATCGTCCCCCTCGGACCCGACCTGTCCGGCTGGCTGAGCCCGCACCACCGCGAACGGCTCGGCGGGCGGCCGTTCGGCGACGGGACGCCGCCCGGCCCGGTGCGGCCGGGCGAGGAGGTCCCGCCGCGGGGCCGGCCCTGACTCCCCTACACACCCAGGAGGTACACGTGGGCAAGAAGCAGAAGCTCCCGATCGTCTACCAGCCCGTCGGTTTCGTCTTCGGCTGGGCCAGCGGCGCGCTGGCGGGGCTCGCCTTCCGCAAGATCTGGAAGGCGGTCCGCGACGAGGACGACGCGCCGGACGCGCTGGACCGGGACCGTGGCTGGGGTGAGGTGATCCTGGCGGCGGCCATCCAGGGGGCGATCTTCGCCGCGGTGCGCAGCGCGGCGGACCGTACGGGCGCGAAGGCCATCGAACGGTCCACGGGCGTGTGGCCCACGAAGGAGAAGGGCGGCCGGGACTGACGGGCGCGGGCCGGTGCCGCCCCGCCAGGAGCGGCACCGCGCGGCTCGGTCACTCATGCTTGGGTGCGGTGGAGGGCCGTAGGCGCAGGGTGAAGGAGTGCCCGGCGGGGTCGGCGTACTGACGTTCCTCGAGCGGGCCGTGGGCGCCCCTGGTCTCCAGGGCGCGTCCGCCGAGGCCCACGATCCGGCGTTCGCCCTCGTCGAGGTCCTCCACCAGGAACTCCAGGTGGGCCTGGAGCGAGCTCTCGGGGCGGGGCCAGCTCGGCGGGGTCGCGTTGGCGTCGCGCCGGATGGCGAGCCGGGTGCCGGCGGCGCCCGTGATCTCCACGAGGTTGGCGTTCGCGTCGGTCTCAGCGGTGTCCAGCAGGCCCTTGTAGAACTCGGCGAGCTTCTCGGGTTCTGCGCAGTCGAGCACCACGATGCCCGCTTTCACCAGTGCCATGTCTCTCCTTTGCGAGGTCCGGTGCGGGACGGACCCGTGCCGCCCCCCGAATCCTGCGGATACCCCGGATTCAGCCGGCCACCAGCCACTCGCCGTCCCGCATCAGCTCGCGTCCCTGCGGCCCGTCGGTGTCCCGCCAGGCCTGGATGCGGCGTGGCCGGACGTAGAAGTACAGGTAGGGCTCGGGCAGTGCACGCGGGTCGAAGCCGGTCTTGGCCTCGAAGATCTCGGCGTCCTCCTCCGGGAGGTCGGCGGGTTCCACGGCCAGGGCGGAGCCCTCGATGAGTACGACGTCACGGGTCGGGCCGATCCCGAGGCGGGCGACCCGGGTGTCGCTCAGATTCCGCGCGGTGCGGCTCGCGGCCGGGGTGGCGATGAGCAGGGTGGCGCCGTCCCAGACGAAGGACAGCGGGATCAGGTAGGGGGCTCCGCCGGTCTCGGCGGCCGTGGCGACCCAGGCGTCGACTTCGTGTTCCAGCCGGTGCAGGGTGTCGTGCTTGCGCTGCTGCGGGGAGCGTGCGAGTGCTGAGGTCATGATCCCAGTCTGAACGCCCGGCCCCACTCCCGCAGGGACTCACGGGGCTGGAGGCCTCGGCTGGAGGGAGCGGCGCACGGACATGCGCCGAGGACCGGCGGCGGCCACCGGCAGCGTCCTCCGCTGGACTTCTTGGACACCTGTCCAGCTATAGTGGACACCTGTCCAAGAAATGAGGAAGACGATGGAAGCCGTCGCCGCTGTTCTCGTGGGGCTCGTCGCCGCGCTGCATCTCTACATCCTGGTGATGGAGATGTTCCTGTGGCAGAAGAAGCAGGGCCGCTCGTTCCACGGGTTCGACGCGGAGATGGCGCGGGCGACCGCCCCGATGGCCGCCAACCAGGGGCTCTACAACGGGTTTCTCGCCGCGGGCCTGGTCTGGGGGCTGATCGCCGCCGACCCGACCGGCTTCCGGGCGCAGGTGTTCTTCCTGTCCTGCGTGATCGTCGCGGGCGTCTACGGCGCCGTCACGGCGAACCGGCGGATCCTGGTCGCACAGGCGCTGCCCGGCGCCCTGGCCCTGGCCGCCGTCCTGATCGCGCGGTGACCCGCGGCGGGCCCGAGGACCCGCGGGCGGCCCGCACCCGGGCGAGGCTGCGCGCCGCACTCCTCGACGAGTGCGCCGAACGGCCGCTGGCGGAGGTCGGCGTCGCCGCGCTGGTCCGCCGGGCCGGTGTCGGCCGGGCCACCTTCTACGTCCACTACGACGACCTGGAGGCCCTCGCGGTCGACGCCTGCGCGGACGTCGTACGCGAGGCGGTGGAGGCGCTGCATTCCTGGCAGGGGCGGCCCGATCCGGTGCGGGCCCCGGCGGCGCTCGGGGAGTTCTTCGCGTCGCTGACCCCGCACGCGGCGCTGTACCGGGCGCTGTTGACGCCGGGCGGCGGCGGGCCGCTGGGCCGGGTGCTGCACCGGGACCTGCGGGCGTACAGCCTGCGGGAGCGCGAGCGGGCGGGCGCGGCGGACGCGCCGCTGGTCGCCTCGGCCGTCGCCGCCACGTTCGCCGGGGTGCTCGCGGACTGGCTGCACGGCCTCCTGGACACCGGTCCCGCCGAGATCGCCGACCAGGTGTGGCAGTTGCTGGTCGCCCTGCACGCGAGCCGCTGATCCCTCACAGGCAGGCCCCCCCCGTCCGTCGCCGAGGGCCAGGCCTCCACGCCGCCGGGGGTGCGCACGTACGCCGTCCCGCGGTCGTCCGTCAGCCACAACTGCCGGTCGCCGTCGCGGTATCCGGTGTCGCGCGCGCCGGCCGGCAGCGGGACGTCGGGCTCGTACGGGGCGCGGCCCGCAACGTTCAGCGGGCCGTCTGGAACGTCTTGCGGTAGGCCTGGGGCGAGACACCGATCGCCGCGTGCAGGTGCTGGCGCAGCGAGGCTCCGGTGGCGAAGCCGACCCGGCCGGCGACCTGGTCCACCGTGAGGTCGCTGGACTCCAGCAGGTGCCGGGCGTGCGCCACCCGCTGCTGGATCAGCCAGCGGCCGGGGCTGAGGCCCACCTCGTCGTGGAATCGGCGGGCGAAGGTGCGCAGGCTCATCCGGGCGTGCGCCGCGAGGTCGGCCAGGGTGAGGGGTTCACCGAGGCGCCGCAGGGCCCAGGCGCGGGTGGCCGCCGTGCTGGTGGCGCCCGCCTCGGGCACCGGACGTTCGATGTACTGGGCCTGCCCGCCGTCCCGGAAGGGCGGGACGACACAGCGGCGGGCCACCGTGTTGGCGAGGGCGCTGCCGTGGTCCTTGCGGATGAGATGCAGGCAGATGTCGACGCCGGAGGCGGCGCCCGCGGAGGTCAGCACCGGGTCGTCGTCGACGTACAGGACGTCCGGGTCGAGGTCGACGCGCGGGAACATCCGGCGGAACTCGTCGGCGAGCTGCCAGTGGGTGGTGGCTCTGCGGCCGTCCAGGAGACCGGCCGCGGCGAGGACGAAGGCGCCGGTGCAGATGGACACGATGCGGGTGCCGGGGCGGATGCGGGCGAGGGCGGCGGCGACCTCGTCGGGGAGGTCCGCGGTGACCCGCGAGGCGGACACGGGGGTGATGACCACGGTGCCGGCGGTCTCCAGCACCTCGGGGCCGTGCTCGACGCCGACCGTGAAGTCCGCGTCGGTGCGCACCGGAGCGCCGTCGACGGTGCAGGTCAGCACCTCGTAACGGCCGTCCGCCGCGCCGAGGATGCGGCTCGGCATGCCGAGTTCGAAGGGATAGACGCCGTCGAGGGCGAGGACGACCACGCGTTCGGGGTGCCGCTGCTTGCCACGCATGGCACGATCCTATCGAAGAGTGGCAATCATGCCATTGGCTGGGTGCCCGGACCCTGGCAGGCTGTGGCCTCATGAGTACTGAGCGCACGATGCGCGTCATCGGACAGGATGCCCTCGGGGGGCCCGAGGTTCTCAAGGTGGAGACGGTGCAGCGGCCCGAACCGCGCCCCAACGAGGTACTGGTGCGGGTACGCGCCGCCGGAGTGAACCCCACGGACTGGAAGCACCGCGCCTCGGGCGGCTTCCTCGGCAAGCCGCCGTTCACCCTGGGCTGGGACGTCTCCGGCACGGTCGAGAAGGTGGGCATCGGCGTCGCCGCCTTCGCGCCCGGCGACGACGTCTTCGGCATGCTGCCCTATCCGCACGGCCACGGCTCGCACGCCGAGTACGTCGTCGCCCCGGTCCGCGCCCTCTGGCACAAGCCCGCCTCCATCGACCATGTGCAGGCCGCCGCCCTGCCGTTGGTGTCGCTGACCGCCCTCCAGGCGCTCGGCGAGGTCGCAGATCTCCAGCCGGGCCAGCGGGTGCTGATCCACGCGGCGGCCGGCGGTGTCGGGCATGTGGCCGTGCAGATCGCCAAGGAGCGCGGCGCGTACGTGATCGGCACGGCGAGCGCGGCCAAGCACGACTTCCTGCGCGAACTGGGCGCCGATGAGGTGATCGACTACCGGGAGAGCGACTTCACCGAGGCCGTGAAGGACCTCGACGTGGTGCTGGACACCATCGGCGGGAGCACCTCGACGGGTTCACTGCGGGTGCTGCGTCCGGGTGGCGTCGTGGTGTCGATCCTGCCGGTCGGTTCCCGCAAGTTCTTCGACGAGGCCGAGGCGCTGGGCGTGCGCGCGGTGCGGATGCTGGTGGACGCCGACCGGGCCGGGATGCGCCGGATCGCCGAGCTGGTCGAGGCGGGCAGCCTGCGCGCCACGATCGCCGGGACGTTCCCGCTGGCCGATGCCGCCGAGGCGCACCGGCTCGGCGACACCGGCCGGACCACCGGGAAGCTGGTCCTGACCGTCGACTGACGGTTCGTCAGTCCCCGAAGGTGAGGACCGGCTTGACGGTCCGGCCTTCGGTCATGTCCCGCACCGCCCGGTCGATGTCCTGGAACGGATAGGTGCCGACCAGGCGGTGCAGCGGGAGCCGCCCCTCCTTGACCAGCTGGACCAGGGCCGGGATGAAGGTCTGCGTCTCGCTGTCGCCGAGGGTGAGGCCGACGATCCGCTTGCCGCTCAGCAACCCGTTGACGTCCAGGGCGACTTCGGTGCCGAAGGGCGGGGCGCCCACGACGACCAGGGTGCCGCGCGCGGCGAGCGCGTCGACTCCCTGACGGAGCACGGCGACGCTGCCCGTGGTCTCCACGATGCCGTCGGCGCCCCGGCCGCCCGTGATCTCGGCCACGGCGGCGCCCAGTTCGGCCTCGCCCGCGTTCACGGTGTGGGTGGCGCCCAGCTCCTTGGCCAGGTCGAGGCGTTCGGCGACCCTGTCGACGGCGACGACGGTGGTCGCCGGGCTGAGGACGGCCGCCATCACCGCCGACAGACCGACTGCTCCGGCGCCGAGCACCACGACCGTGCCGCCGGCCGACGGCTTCAGTACGTTCCACACGGCGCCGACGCCGGTCTGCACTCCGCAGCCCAGCGGGGCGATCGAGGTGAGCGGCACCTCGGGGTCGACCTTGACGAGGCTGCGCTCGTCCACCAACGCCCGTTCGGCGAAGGAGGACTGGCCGAAGAAGTGGCCGCCGAGCGCCACCCCGTCCCGGCTGACGGTGGCGGTCCCGTCGGCGCGGCGGCCGCCGAGGAGGTTCAGCGGCAGCCAGGACGCGCAGTAGGCGGGGTGCCCGCCGTGGCATTCGCGGCACGCGCCGCAGGAGGTGAAGGACAGCACGACGTGGTCGCCGGGGGCCACGCCGGTGACGGCAGGCCCGACCGCCTCGACGACCCCCGCGCCCTCGTGGCCGAGGACTCCGGGCAGCGGGAAGGGAAGCCCGCCGCTCGCCACGCTCAGATCGGTGTGACACAGCCCGGCCGCCACCAGCCGGACGACGGCCTCGTGCGGGGCGGGGTCGTCCAGGACGACCTCGGACAGGGTGAAGGGCGCTCCGCCGGACTCGACGACGGCCGCGCGCGTGATGAGGGACATACGGCGAACTCCTTTGCTACGGCGCTCAGTCGAGCGAGACGACCACGGACTTGACCCTGGTGTAGGAGGCGAGCGCTTCGGGCCCGTACTCGCGCCCGAAGCCGGACTCCTTGACGCCGCCGAAGGGGACTGCGGGGTCGAGCATCGCCCAGTCGTTGACCCAGACGATCCCGGCCTGGAGCCGGTCGGCGACCCGGTGGGCGCGGGCCAGGTTCCCGGTCTGCACGCCCGCGGCCAGGCCGTACGGAGTGGAGTTGGCGAGGGCGATCGCCTCGTCCTCGCTGTCGAAGGCCTGGACGGTCAGGACCGGGCCGAACACCTCCTCCTGGATCACGCGGGAGTCGGCGGCGAGGTCGGCGATCACGGTGGGCCGGTAGTAGTAGCCGCCGTCGAGGCCGAGACGTTCACCGCCGCAGACGATCCGGGCGCCCTCCTTGCGGGCGAGGGCGACGTACTCCTCGACCTTGCGCAGGTGCCGCTCCCCCGCCATCGGGCCGACGACGGTCTCCGGCAGCCTCGGGTCGCCGACCGGGACGCCGGGGACGGCCTCGGCGAGGATCTTCAGCAGGGTGGCGTGGACCGTGCGGGCGACCAGCAGGCGCGGGCCTCCCATGCAGAACTGGCCGGTGTTGAAGACGAACGCCTTGATGACCGCGCCGACGGCCTTCTCCAGGTCGGCGTCCTCGAAGACGAGGTGCGCCGCGTTGCCGCCCAGTTCCATGGTGACCGGCTTGAGGTTCTCGCCGGCGACGCTCGCGGCGTGCCGGCCGACCGCGGTGGAGCCGGTGAAGGCGATCTTGTCGACGCCGGGGTGGCGCAGCAGCGCCTCGCCGGCCACCGGGCCGGTGCCGGTGACCACGTTGACGACGCCGTCGGGAACGCCCGCCCGCTGGAACAGTCCCGCCATGTAGAGGGCGGAGAGCGGGGTCTCGTCGGCGGGCTTGTGGACGACCGTGTTCCCGGCCGCCAGCGCCGGGGCGATCTTCGAGCCGGCCAGGATCAGCGGGAAGTTGAACGGGGTGATCGCGGCGACCACGCCGAGCGGGCCGCGCTGGGTGTAGGCGAGGGCGTTGAGCGGGGTGTCGCGGGTGGAGCCGTCCAGGGTGTGGGCCAGGGCGGCGTAGTACTCGTAGTCGTTCGCCGCGTTGGTGACGTCCACGGCGTGCGCCAGGGTGATCGGCTTGCCGACGTCGAGGCTCTCCAGGCGGGCGATCTCGTCGGCCTCCGCCCGGATCAGCTCGGCCACCCGGTGCAGGACGCGGCCCCGCTCGCGGCCGCTGAGCCCGGACCACGGTCCGGAGTCGAAGGCCTCCCGGGCGGCCCGCACGGCCGCGTCCACGTCGGCGGGGCCGGCCGCCGCGACGGTGGTCACGACCGTGCCCCGGGACGGGTCGACCACCTCGGTGCGCGCTCCGTCGGCGGCTTCGCGCCACTGTCCCCCGATGAAGAGCCGGCCGGGGCCGGTCGGGTCGGTCTCGAAGGTGGTCATCGCCACTCCTCAGCATCGTCGCCAAGTTTGCCAAGTGTTCAACAAACAGGATTCCTGTTGGTCCGCAGTCTCATTACGGACAGGTTTCCTGTCAATGCTCTAGGCTCCGGTTTCATGGTCGGCACTCACACAGCCAAGGCACCCCCGTCCCTTCTCTACATGGTGAAGCAGGTGGAGCTGGTCGTGCGCTCCCACCTGGACGAGCTGGTCAGGCCGTCCGGGATCACCGCACTCCAGTACACGGCGCTCACCGTGCTGGAGCGGCACGACGGACTGTCGGCCGCCCAGCTGGCCCGGGACTCCTTCGTCACCGCCCAGTCCATCGCCGACGTGGTGCGCTCCCTGGAGAGCCGGGGGCTGATCCGGCGCGAGCGCAACCCCCGCAACCGGCGCGAGCTGCTGATCCTGCTCACCGACGAGGGGCGGGAGGTCCTCGACCGGCATGCCGGGCCGGTCCGCGAGCTGGAGGAGCGCATGGTGCGCGACCTCACCGGCCACCAGGCCGAGCAGTTCCGGCTGGCACTGTCCAAGGCCTGGCAGGCCCTTTCGTAGACAGGCAGGCACGTTCTCCCGCGCATGGACCCCCGGCCGCAGGGTATTCTTCACCACTTCGTTCACGATCCGAAAAAACTCGGTCGAGACACGTCCTCATTTCGAAGACATATGTCAATCGAACATGCTGGAATTCACCCCATCGGGGGTAGCTTGCTGGGGTGGGGAACTGCCGCGCGCGCCCCCGCCGTTGGAGGCTCCCGAACCGGTGGAGCTGTGTGGGAGGCGATGTCGTCGTGCAGCAGGAACCCGCCACGGACACCCCGCATCTGCGTGTCCACGTGGACCGGGGATACACGGTGCTGGAGTTCCGCGGCGAGATCGACATCGTTGCCGCGACGGAGATCGGCTCGCAGCTGGACAGCGCCACCGCCGGTCCCGCCCCGCGCGTGGTGCTCGACCTGAGCGGGATCGAGTTCTTCGACTGCTCCGGCCTGCGCCTGCTCTACCGCGCCCGCGGCCGGGTCCTGGACCACGGCGGCGACCTGCACCTCGTCTGCACCCACGCGCTGACCCTGCGCATCCTGCGGGCCACCGGCCTGTCCCGGCTGCTGCCGCCCGCCCCCAGCCTGGACGCTGCTCTGGAACGGCCCGGGGCCGCCTCCGGCTCGTTATGACCGACCCCTGCGACCGGGCCGGGGGCTATCCGGCACGGTCGGCGTCGAACAGCGCGCTGACCGACTCACCGTTGTGAATGCGCCGTACGGCCTCGGCGAGGGCCGGGGCGATGGACAGCACGCGCAGTTTGTCGGTGTGCTCCTGCGCGGCCACGGGCACGGTGTTGGTGCACACGATCTCCAGGACGTCCGGCTGCTCGCTGAGCCGCTTGAGGGCGCCGGCCGCGAAGAGTCCGTGCGTGCAGGCCACCCGGATCGACCGGGGCTCCGACTCCCGGAGGCGGTCGAGGAGTTCCAGGACTGTGCTGCCCTTGGCGATCTCGTCGTCCAGGACGATCACATCCCGTCCGGTGACCTCGCCGATCACCGTGTTGATGCTGACCCGGTCGTCGGGATACCGCTGTTTGGCGCCGGCCGCCACCTGGGCGCCGAGCATCCGGGCGAACGCGGCGGCCTCCTTGGCGTTGCCGAGGTCCGGTGAGACGACGGTCGTGCGGGTGAGGTCGTAGCGGCGGAAGTGGGCGGCGAGTTCCCGGCGGGCGTGCAGATGGTCGACGGGGACCGAGAAGAAGCCGTGCACCTGCGGCGAGTGCAGGGTCATGGTGAGGACCCGGTGCACGCCGGCCGCCGCCATGAGGTCGGCGACCAGCCGTCCGCCGAGGGAGATGCGGGGCTCGTCCTTCTTGTCGGAGCGGGCGTAGGAGTAGTGCGGCATGACGACGGTGATCCGGCCCGCCGACGCCCCGCGGGCCGCGTCGCACATCAGCAGCAGCTCCACGAGATGCTCCTGCACCGGCTTGACCAGGGGCTGCACGAGAAAGACATCGCGTTCCCGGCAGTTCGCCTGCAGCTGGACCTCCAGGCAGTCGTTGGCGAACCTGCTGAGCCGGGACGGGCTGAGAGGCACGCCGAGGTGGGCGCAGACCTCGGCGGCGAGGTCGGGGTGGGCGCTGCCGCTGAACACGGAGATGTCTCGCACTGAGGGCTCCTCGGATGACCCTGGTCCGGCGGGGTCTCCCATGCTGGCCGATCTCAGCCGCCCCGTCACCCTCACCCGTACGCCGTCCGGCGGGGCCCGCCGCCCGGCCCCGGTCCGCGGGCCACCGGCACAACTCCTCAACAAGCGGGCCTGTGAGGGGATTTGGCGGGCAAGAGGTGTTCAGGAAGGAGGGCCGTCGATGACGACTTCCATCAAGCGCCTCCCCCGGCGCATGCCCGGCTGGGCCAAGGTGCTCACCGCCGTCGTGGTCGTACTCGTCGTGATGTTCGCCGGGATCCGGCTCAGCCTGCTGCCGGGGCTGCGCGACTTCTTCGGCACCGAGACCCACGACCGTTCAGGGCCCGCACTCCTCAGGTCCATCCAGGACATGAGCCGCTACGAGGCCGCCTCCGGCAACTTCCAGGTCGTCGTCGACCTGGAGAAGGACGCCAAATACCTCCCCGACGCGCTCCGCGGCACCCGCACCCTGTACGTCGGGGCGGGCACCGTGGACGCCTACGTCGACCTCGGTCAGGTCGGCGACAAGGACGTGACGGTCGACGCCGACCGCACGTCGGCCGCTCTGAGGCTGCCCCACGCCGCACTCGGCACCCCGGCCCTCGACCCCGGCCGCTCCTACGCCGTCTCCAAGCAACGCGGTCTCCTGGACCGGCTCGGCGACCTCTTCTCCGACAACCCCAACGGCGAGCAGGCCGTGCAGAAGCTCGCGGCCCGGCACATCGGCGACGCGGCCAAGGACAGCGAGCTGACCGCGCGCGCCGAGACCAACACCACCACCATGCTCCAGGGCCTGCTGCGCTCCCTCGGCTTCGAGGAGGTGCGCGTGACCTACGGCGCATGACGGCGGCGCCCGCCTCACACGGCGCGTGAACCGGACGGCACGCGTCTCACAGCCCCGGCACGCCCGGCAGGGCCAGGGCGGCCTGCACGGTCGGCACGGTCGGCACGGCCGTGCCGACCGGCAGCCAGGCCACGCGGTCCCGAGGTGCCCGGACCGCGGGCGGCGCGTTCTCCCGCTGTTCGGGGGTAACCGCCCTACCACGCAGGGAAGTTGACGACTGGAGAACCGCATGGACCGTGCAGCCCTACGTCCTCGTGCCGCCGCACTGCGCGTGCGCGCCGCCCTTCGCCTGCGCACCACCGAGCCCGAACCGCCCACCCAGCCGGAACCACCCGTCAAGGCCGAGCCGGCCAAGGGGGGCAGGAGCGCGAGGACCCGCGACGCCGAGCGGGGCGGGCGCCGGCCGTTGCCGTTCCCCCTGCGGCTGCTGGCGATGCTGTTCGCCTTCGCGTTCATGGTGGCGTTCGCCGTCGTGCTGGCCCGGCTCACCCTGGAGCCCTCCCCCGCCTCCGAGGCTCTGGTGCATTCCAATCTGCGGCCCGGCCGGTCACTGCGGGCGTATCTGGATCAGCCGGAACTGCGTGACGCGGTGAAACAGATCGGCGGGAACCTGCTGCTCGGGGTGCCGTTCGGCGTGCTGGTGCCGGTCCTCGCGCCCCGGGCGCGCGGACTGGTGCGGGTCCTGCTGCTGACCGCGAGCGTGATGCTGCTGGTGGAGTTCGCCCAGGGCGCGCTGGTGACCGGGCGCGCCTTCGACGTCGACGACGTCATCCTCAACACGGCGGGCGCGCTGGTCGGTTACCTGTTCGTGGGCCGGCGGATGGGCCGGGCCGTGCACGCCCGGGAGCGCCGGGTGTGACCGCGCGGGGGCGGGCGCTAACGACTCCGGGGTTTCCAGGTGTAGCGGTCGCCGCCCACCCAGCGCACCACGTCCGGGTCGTCGAGGTCGTGGATGGTGATGCCGAACGCGGCGGCTGTCTCGAGGACGTCGGTGACGGCCCTGGCCTCACCGACCACCTCTCCGTCGATTTCCACGATGCGGAACGGGGACTCGCCCGGCTGCACCCCGAGCACCGTGATCCGCGGTCGGGAGATGTGGGGGCTCGCGATTTCGGTCATGTCATAGAGCGTAAATCGCGACGGTCGGGAAGGAATCACCTGATTCCGACATCGAATCATCGATCCGGCATCGAATCATCCGGTTCCGCCGTCGGCTCGTCCTCTCCCGCCGTTGAGCAGGTCCAGCACTGCCGCCTCGACGGCACCCTGCGTGGCCGGCCGCCCGAACGTCCCGTGTTCGCCCAGCCGGGTGAGCGCGGGGGCGATCGTCCGGCCCTGGTCGAACAGCTCGAAGACGCGCGGATCGATGTAGGAGGCCCGGCACACGGCGGGCGTGTTGCCGAGGTAGCGGCTGACCTCCCGCACCGCGCGGGCGGCCTGCCGGCGCCGGGCGGCGGGGGTGGCGCGGGCCTGCTTGGTGGTGACGGCGAGGGCCACCGCGGCAAGCACGGTGGCGTGCCAGGTGCGGAAGTCCTTGGCGGTGACCTCGGTCCCGGCCAGCCGGCGCAGCGCGTCGTTGAGGTCGCCGCCGCGCAGGTCGTGCCAGGCACCCCGTTCCCAGCAGACCAGCAGTCGTTCCCCGCCGCGGCGGCGCCGCAGCAGGGCGCGGACCACGGCATGGGCCTGCTCGTCCACGAGTGCCCTGACCAGCTCCGTGCCGCCCTTGGCCGGGAAGCAGAACGCCAGCTCGCCGCGCCCGCACGTGACGTGCTCGCGCAGCATCGTCGTCAGCCCGTAGGTCTCGCTCACCCTGGTGTGCCGGTCGCTGCCGATGCGGAAGAAGCCGAGGTCCAGCAGGCGTACGGCGCACGCGGTGACCCGGCTCCGGTTCAGGCCGCGGCCGGCGAGGTCGGCGCGCACCCGCGCCCGCAGTTCGGGCAGGGCGAGGGCGACCTCGCGGACGTGCGCGTGCTTGGCCTGCTCCTGCCGGGCGCGGAAGCGCTCGTGGTAGAGGTACTGGCGGCGTCCCGCGTCGTCGGTGCCGACGGCCTGGAGGTGGCCGTTTGGCCAGGGGCAGATCCATACGTCGCGCCAGGCGGGCGGGATGGTCAGGGCGCGGATCCTGGCGAGCTGCTCGGGGTCGGTGAGGGGTTGGCCGTACTGGTCGCGGTAACGGGATCCCCGGCCGTGGCGCAGGCGGGTGAGGCCGGGGCCGTCGCAGGAACTGGTCCGCAGTCTCATGGCCGGCCGTTCATGGCCTGCGCCAGTCGTCGCCGGTGAGGTGCGATCCGGCCTGCGGGCCCATCCGGAGCATGCCGCCGTCCACGCTCCAGGAGGCGCCGGTGACGTAACCGGCGTCCGGCCCGGCGAGGAAGGCGATGACGGCGGCGACCTCGCGGGCGTCGCCGGGGCGGCCCAGCGGGATCCCGGGGCGGCTCTCGGTGTGCGGGTCGATGTCCTCCTGTCCGGTCATGGGGGTGGCGATCTCGCCGGGCGCGACGGCGTTGACGGTGATGCCGTGCTCGGCGAGTTCGAGGGCCATGACCTGCGTGAGCAGGCCCAGGCCGCCCTTGGCGGCGCAGTACGGGGCGGCGCCCACGCGCGGCTGGTGCTCGTGGACGGAGGTGACGTTGACGATCCGGCCGCCGTCGCCCTGCCGGATCATGTGCCGGGCCGCCTTCTGCCCGCACAGGAACGGGCCGATCAGGTCGACGTCCAGGACCCGTCGCACCTCGTCCGGCTCCAGGTCGAGGAAGGGCGTCATGGTGCCCGTACCGGCGTTGTTGACGAGGACGTCGACGCGGCCGAGCCGGTCGCACAGCTCGTCGACGGTGTCGGCGGCGGTGGGCAGCCGGGTCAGGTCGAGCTGGGCGACGGCGGCCCGCCTGCCGTGCGAGCGGACCTCCTCGGCGGTCTCCTCGGCCCCCTTCAGATCACTGTGCCAGGTGATCCCGATGTCCATCCCCGCTGCGGCGAGGCGTACGGCGGTGGCGCGGCCGATGCCGGAGTCGGCGCCGGTGATCAGGGCCACCTCGGGGTGGGGCACGGTGGGGGCGGACATCGGCGGCCTCCTCGGGAACGGCGGGGTCGACGCGGTCGACGGGACGTCGCAGTACCCGGGTGGGTACCGGACAAACCGGCGCCGCCGTCGTGCGGGCCCGGCCCGGGTGGGGAACCCTGGAGCCAGGAGGTGGCGATGGAACCCGTCGAGGCCCTGGAGCGGATCGCCTTCCTGCTGGAGCGGTCCCTGGCGCCGGCCTACCGGGTGCGCGCCTTCCGTACGGCGGCCAGGGTGCTGGCGCGGCTGCCCGCCGGGCAGATCCGGGAGCGGGCGGACGCCGGGACGCTGGAGTCCCTCAAGGGGGTCGGCCCCAAGACGGCGCAGGTGGTGCGCGAGGCGCTCGCCGACGGTACCCCCGCCTACCTGGAGAAGCTGGAGGAGGAGGCCGGCAAGCCGCTCACCGGCGGTGGCGCGCGACTGCGGGCACTGCTGCGCGGGGACTGCCATCTGCACTCCGACTGGTCGGACGGCGGAAGCCCCATCGAGGAGATGGGCCTCGCGGCGGCGGCGCTGGGACACGAGTGGGCGGCGCTGACCGACCACTCACCACGTCTGACGGTCGCCCGCGGACTGTCCCCGGACCGGCTGCGCCGGCAACTGGACGTGGTGGCGGAGCTGAACGCGACCTGGGCGCCGTTCCGGCTGCTGACCGGCATCGAGTGCGACATCCTCGACGACGGCTCCCTCGACCAGGAGCCCGAACTGCTGGAACGGCTCGACGTGGTCGTGGTGTCCGTCCACTCCAAGCTGCGCATGGACGCCCGCGCGATGACCCGCCGCATGGTGAACGCCGTACGCGATCCGCACGCGGACGTGCTCGGCCACTGCACCGGGCGGCTGGTGACCGGGCGGGGGCGGCCGGAGTCGCAGTTCGACGCGGACGAGGTGTTCGCCGCCTGCGCCGAGTCGGGTACGGCGGTGGAGATCAACAGCCGGCCCGAGCGGCTCGACCCGCCCCGGCGGCTGCTGCGCCGGGCCGTGGCGGCGGGCGTGCTGTTCTCCCTCGACACCGACGCGCACGCGCCCGGACAGCTGGACTGGCAGATCCTCGGCTGCGAGCGGGCGGAGGAGTGCGGGGTGCCGCCGGAGCGGGTGGTGACCACGTGGCCGCTGGAGAACCTGCTGGCCTGGACGCGGGAGGGCCGGGTACCGGCCGGCGTGGGGTGACCGGCGTGGAGTTGACGGACATGATGTGACCGGCGTGGCGTACGGACGTGGGTGACCGGCGTGACGGGCGGCCGGCGTGGTACTCGGTGCGGGCCTCGCGCACGAGAGTTGCGACGCGAGCCGACGAAAGGACGGACCCCGGATGGAACGCGCCGCCGTTTTCGATGTCGACGGCACCCTCGTCGACACCAACCACCTGCACGTCGTGACCTGGTGGGAGGCCTTCCGCCAGGCGGGCCACCACGTGCCCATGCACGCCGTGCACCGGGCGATCGGCCTCGGTTCCACCGACCTGATCGCCCACGTGCTGGGCGAGGACCGCGACGAGGACCAGGACTCCGCGCTGAGCGCCGCGCACAAGGCCCTGTACGGCCAGTACTTCGACCGGCTGCCCGCGCTCGCGGACGCCGGCGCGCTGCTGCGGCGGCTGCACGGCGACGGCCGTCGGGTGGTACTGGCGACCTCGGCGAGCGGTGCGGAGCTGTCGGCGCTGCGGCGCGCCCTGGACGCGGACGAGGCGATCACCGCCACGGCGAGCGCGGACGACGTCGAGGAGGGCAAGCCCGCCCCCGAGCCCGTCGAACACGCCCTGGAGCTGGCCGGGGTGCCCGCCGAGCGGGCCGTGTTCGTCGGCGACACCGTGTGGGACATGCGGGCGGGCCGCCGGGCCGGCGTCCGGTGCGTGGCGCTGCTGTGCGGCGGCATCGCGCGCGCCGACCTGGAGGAGGCGGGCGCCCAGGCGGTCTACGCCGATCCGGCCGCCCTGCTGGCCGGCCTGGAGGACAGCCCGCTGGCATGAGCCTCCGCGACGGGACACGGGTGACGGAGGCGGTACGGCGGGAGGCGGGTGCCGTCGCCGGGGCCGCGCGGGCGGCCGGCGCCGGGCCCGGCAGGGAACGGGACCTGGTCGTGCAGTCGCTGAAGGCGGCGGGGGCGGCCCTGCTGGCGTGGTTGCTGGCGGACCGCTGGCTGGGCGACCCGATGGCCCTGATGGCGCCCTGGGTGGCGCTGGTCCTCGTACAGGCCACGGTGTACGGCTCGCTGCGGCAGGCCGCCCAGCAGTGGACGGCGATCTGCGCGGGGACGCTGCTGGCCTCCGGGGCGCAGGCCGTCACCGGGGAAACCCTGGGCGCGCTCGCGCTGTGCCTGCCGGTGCTGATGCTGCTGGCGAACTGGCCGCGGTTCGGCGACCAGGGCGTCTACGCGGCCACCACGGCGGTGTTCACCCTCGCCTCGGGAGCGGTGTCGGCGTCGGCGGTCGGGCACCGGGTCGGGCAGGCGGCGCTCGGTGCGGTGATCGGGGTCGCCGTCAACGCGCTGGTGCTGCCGCCGGTGCATCTGCGGGACGTACGGGAGAACCTGGTGGCGCTCGCCCGGGAGACGGGCGAGGCGCTGGACGCGGTCGCCGGCGGGCTGCGGGAGGGCGAGTGGGACGCGGCGACGGCCGCCGGGTGGTCGCAGGCGTCCGCCCGGCTGGAACGGCGGCGGCAGGGGCTGTGTTCGGCCCGCGGCTGGAGCCGGGAGAGCCTGCGGCTGACCTCGGGCCCGTTGCGCGCGTTGCACCGGGTCCCCTTGGACGTGCCGCCGGAGTCGGAGGACGGCCGCTGGGGCCGGGTCACCGCCCATGTCGCGGCCCTGACCCGCACGCTCGCCGTGGCGGCCGACGGCGACCGCACGCCCGCTCCGCCCGAGGCGGCGGACCTGCGGACGTACGCCCGCCTGCTCGAACTCCTCGGCGACACCTGCCGGGCCGAGGCGGAACGGCTCCGGGGCGCCGCGACGGACCGCCCAGAAAGGCCGACGGAGCCGACGGAACTGGACGGACTGCGGCACCGCCTCCACGACAGCCTGCGCGACCACGCCGCACGGGGCGCGGCGCACACGGCGGTCCTGGGGACGCTGCTGCTCCAGGCGGAGAACCTCTGGGCCGAGCTCCTCCCCGCCGCCCGCGAGGCGGACCGCGGCCTCCGGTGACACAGATCACCGGAGGCCGCGGTGGAGCGGGGAACACCCACTGATGGTTCGCCGTTGAACAGAGCGTGGGTGTGGATGGGACAGTGTCCCCGGGCCTCACCTTTTGCCCACAGGGACGATCGTTCGGCTGAAGCCCTGTGGAGCCTTTCGCCGAGAGGCGACCGCCATCCGCACCCACACCCGGACCGCCCCGGCCGTGATTCCCCCGTCACGGCCGGGGCTTCCTCTTTGTCCCGGTCATACGGTGATCGTCCCGCACCCCTTCGGCCCGTCCCCGGTGTTCGCGTGGCCCGCGCCGAACGGGGGTACTCGTCGCGCCCCAGCCGGTGGCGGTGAGAGGAGTCGAAGGTGAACAGCGGGTCGGGCAAGAGGGTCGTGGTCACCGGGGCGACCGGCAATGTCGGCACGAGTGTGGTGCGGCTGCTGGCGGAGGATCCCGAGGTGGAGTCGGTGGTGGGGCTGGCCCGGCGGTTCCCGGACCGGACACCGCCGGGCACCGAGTGGTCGACGGTCGATCTGGGGGCCGAGGGGGCCGGTCTCGCCGGTGTGTTCGAGGGCGCGGACGCGGTGGTGCATCTGGCGTGGGCGTTCCAGCCGACGCACGATCCCGCGACGACCTGGCGGACCAATGTGCTGGGCAGCCTGCGGGTGTTCGAGGCGGTGGCCGCGGCGAACGTGCCGGCGCTCGTGCACGCCTCGTCGGTGGGCGCGTACTCGCCGGGGCCGGAGGGCGAGCGCGCGGTGGACGAGTCGTGGCCCACGCACGGCTGGCCGGACGCCGCGTACTGCCGGGAGAAGGCCTATCTGGAGCGGGCCCTGGACACCTTCGAGCGCGATCACCCGAGGACCCGCGTGGTGCGGATGCGTCCGGCGTTCCTCTTCAAGCGGGAATCAGCGAGCGAGCAGCGCCGTATCTTCGGCGGGCGGTTCCTGCCGGGGCAGGTAGCCCGGCCCGAACTGCTGCCGTTCCTGCCGGACGTGCCGGGGCTGCGGGTGCAGGCGCTGCACACCGAGGACGCGGCGCAGGCCTACCGGCTCGCCGTGCGGACCGAGGTGCGCGGGCCGTTCAACCTCGCGGCCGATCCGCCCCTCGACGCGTCGCTGCTCGCCAAGATGTTCGACGCCCGCCCGGTGCGGCTGCCCCGGACGGCGGCCCGCTCGGCGATCGCCGCCGCATGGCGCCTGCACCTGCTGCCCGCCTCACCGCACCTCTTCGACGCGGTCCTGCGCCTCCCGCTGCTGGACTGCACCCGCGCCCGCGTCGAACTCGGCTGGCGCCCGCAGCGTACGGCGACGGAGGTGCTGGAGGAGTTCCTGCACGGGATGCGCGCCGGCGCGGGCTCCCGGACGGCGCCGCTGCGCGGACGCAAGGTGGGCTGACGGCCGAGGTGGGCTGACGGCCGAAACCGGACGGACGGTACCCGAACCGGACGGTCAACGGACGGTACCCGAACCGGACGGTCAGACGGGCGGTACCGAACCGGACGGTCGGGGAGGCCGGACCACCGGACGGTCGGGGGAGGCCGGACCGTCAGCGCCAGGGCCTCCAGGGCCTGGGGTCAGCCGGTCGACTCGTCGGGGGTGGGGTGATCGGGGTTGACGGTGGCCGGGCGGGGTGCACCCTGGCGGCCCGTGCCCGCCTCGTCCGTGTCGGGGACGTCCATGTCAGGGGCGTCGGCGTCGGCATCGGACGAGTCGTCCGGTTCAGCGGAGCCGGCCTTCCTGCCGGGGTTCTCCGCCGCCCTCGCGGGGGCGACCTCCCAGGGGTCCTCGCCGGCGTCCGCCTGCTGGTCGGGCAGGTCGCGCGGGACGGGCGTGCCGTTCTCTCCGGGTCCTTCGAGGCGATGGTCCACCACGACGTCCTCCCTTCGAGGTCGTGTCGCACGCGGTCGGACGCGAGTACCTCCGCGGTGACCGGCGAAACCTCAGTGCGGGGCGCGTTCCTCCAGCGCAGTGCGCCAGGCGGGCGCCGGTCCCGCCGCGAGGGGCTCGGGGCGCCGGCCGCCCCGGGCGAAGAAGTCGGCCAGCGGGAGGATCGCGGCGCCCACGGTGACCGCGTCCGGCCCGAGCCGGCCCAGTTCGACGGTGACCTTCTCGGCCGGGTGGCGCAGCGCGTACGCGGTGGCGTGGCTGCGTACGGCGGGCAGGAAGCGGCTGCCGAGCTGGAGGCCGGCCCAGCCGCCGATGAGAATGCGCTCGGGCTGGAAGAGGTTGATCAGGTCGGAGAGCCCGGCGCCCAGGTACTCGGCGGTCTCCTCCAGGACGGCGAGGGCGACCGGGTCGGCTCCGGCGCCGTCGGCCGGGTAGGCGGCGGCGAGCATCGCGGTGAGCGCGGTCTCCTCGTCGGTGTCCCGGGGTGGCTCGCCGCCCTCCTCGCGCCAGCGGTCGAGGAGCGCCTCGGCGCCCGCGTACGCCTCCAGGCAGCCGAGCGCCCCGCAGCGGCAGCGGCGTCCGCGCACCCGGACGGTGAGGTGCCCCCACTCGACGGCCCGGCCGTTCTCCACGTCGGGGGTGACGAGGCAGGCGCCGACGCCCGAACCGAAGAGGACGACGCAGGCGTTGCGGGCCCCGCGGCCCCCGCCGAACCACATCTCGGCCTGGCCGAGGGTCTTGGCGCCGTTGTCGATGAAGTACGGGACGCTCTCGGGGAGCGGGGAGCCCGCCCGCAGCAGTTCCTCCAGCGGGACGGCGTCCCAGCCGATCGTCTGGCCGTGCACGACGGCCCCGTGCTCGGGGCCGCGCTCGACGATGCCGGGCACGCCGATGCCGACGCCGAGCAGCCGCTCGGGGGCGACGCCCGCGGCGTCGAGCACCTGGGCGATGCTGTCGCGGATGTGACCGACGATGCCCTCGACCTCGTACCGGCGCTGCTCCAAGGGGCGTTCGGCGCGGGCGAGTTCGGTGAGCGTGAGGTCGAACAGCTCGACGCGCACGCGGGTCTCGCCGACGTCCACGCCGATCATGTGGCCGCTGGCGGGCGCGACGCGCAGCAGGGTGCGGGGGCGGCCGCCGTCGGAGTCGACGCTGCCGGCCTCCTCCACGAGCCCGTCGGCGACCAGGTCGGCGACGACATTGCTGACCGAGCCGGAGCTGAGACCGGTGACCGGGCCCAGCTCGAAGCGGCTGAGGGGGCCGTCGAAGTAGAGCCGTTGCAGGACCGCCGTGCGGTTGGCCCGCCTGAGATCGCGTACCGTACGCCCGTTGCGCTCCGCCATGTCGGCCCCCTTCGAACCCTGCCCGACCTGCAACATACCTGTGCGGACAGGGTCCGCGCGACATTCGCCCAACCCTTAGTTCACGATGTGAGCTAAGAGACGGAGCCGAACGGACCGTACCGACTGCCTACCCTGTCCCGATGACCACCGGCCCGAGCCCGCTGTCGATCGCACTGGACGAAACCCACGATCCGCCGCTACGGCCGCTGCCCGCAGCGGTGGCCCGCCTGCTGAGGGACGTCGGTGCGCCGCCCCGGCTGGTGGCCCACCTGCGGGCGGTGCACGACGCCGCCGCGCAGCTCCTCGAGTGGGTCGGCGCGCACCGCCCGGAGCTGGCGGTGGACGGCGCGGCGGTGCTGTTCGGCGCCGCCACTCATGACGTGGGCAAGACGCTGCACCCCGCCGAACTGTCCGGCCCCGGCTCCCGGCACGAGGAGGCCGGCCGCGACCTCCTGCTGGCCCGCGGCATACCTCCGGACCTGGCCCGCTTCGCGGCCGGCCACGCCGGCTGGGACACGGGGACGGCCATCGAGGATCTCCTGGTGAGCCTCGCCGACAAGGCATGGAAGAACAAACGCGTGCCGGACCTGGAGGACCTGCTGGTGACCGCCCTCTCCCGAGCCGGCGGCCACCCGCCCTGGGAGGAGTTCCTGGCCCTGGACGAGGTCCTCACCCACATCGGCGAGGACGCGGACCGAAGACTGGCCTGGCAGGGGGCGCATCCGGTGCGGGGGTGACGCCGTGGAGCCGAGGGGTGCGAGGCGTCACCTTATGGTAATTAGTTGGCTCTCTCTCGGCAGCACCCTCTACTCTTAGGCCATAACCTAGAGCCCCAAGGAAACGGTCGACCTGCCCGCCGAGCATCGCGGGCCGCGTGACCCAGGAGACTTCCCCGATGAGAACACTCACCGAGCAGGACATCCGTAACTCTTTCGTGAACTGCTCCAAGGGGGAGGCGAAGCGGTTGGCGGTGCCCCGGGATCTGGAGTCGCGGCCCTGGGGCGATCTCGACTTTCTGGGGTGGCGGGATCCGGGGGCGCCCGACCGGAGCTACCTGGTGACCGAGCGGGGCGGGCGCCCGGTGGGGGTGACCCTGCGGTTCCCGGCCTCGCAGCGCGGCTTTCTGCATCGCAGCATGTGCTCGCTGTGCCTGACCACCCATCCCGGCGGCGGCGTCTCACTGATGACGGCACGCAAGGCGGGCGCGGCGGGCCGGGAGGGCAACTCGGTGGGCCTGTACATGTGCACGGACCTGGCCTGTTCGCTCTATGTGCGCGGCCGGAAGGTGCCGGAGTCGGGGAGCCGGTTCGAGGAGAGCCTCACCCTGGAGGAGCAGATCGCGCGGACGACGGGCAATCTGTCCGCCTTCGTCGACAAGCTGTTCGCGTAGGTCCGGGGCTCTCCGCTCACGCGGGCGCCTCCGTTCGGCGCCTCCGTTCGGCGCCTCCGTTCGGCGCCTCCGTTCGAAGTGGGTGACGGGAGAAACGTTCGAGGCAGGTGAGGAACGGGAACTGGCCAAGGGATGCGTGATGTACGTGAGCGTGCCGCACCGCTCCTGCGGTTCGTGCGGCGTCACCGCGAACCGGCAGTCGTCCAGGCCTTCCGATCCTCCGCGGCCGCGACGATCGCCTACGTCGTCGCGCTGCACCTGAGCCCCGAGGCCGCCCCGCTCACGGCGCCGCTGACCGCGCTGCTGGTCGTCCAGGTCACCCTGTACGCGACCCTGACCAACGGGGTGCGACGGGTCAACGCGGTGGTCGCGGGCGTGTTCGTCGCCATCGCCTTCAGCCTGCTGGTCGGTCTGACCTGGTGGAGCCTGGGCCTGCTGATCATGGCCGCGCTGGCGGTCGGCCATCTGGTCCGGGTCGACGAGTACGTGCCCGAGGTGGCGATCAGCGCCATGCTGGTGCTGGGCGTCACCACCGTCGGGAACACGGCCTGGGCGCGGGTGCTGGAGACCCTGATCGGGGCCGTGGTCGGGCTCAGCATCAACCTGCTGCTGCCGCCCCCGGTATGGGTGGAGGAGGCCGGCGAGTCCATCGAGGGGCTGGCCCGGCGGGTGCGGCAGCTGATGCTGCGGATCGGCGAGGAGGCCGCCGGCCGCATGCCCTCCGAGCAGGCCGCCGCCCGGCTGCACGAGGCGCGCCGCCTGGACCACGACATCGTCGAGGTGGACGCGGCGCTGCGGCAGGCGGAGGACAGCCTGCGGCTCAACCCCCGGGTGCGCGAGGGCGTGCTGCACCGGGTCGTCCTGCGCACCGGTCTGGACACCCTGGAGATCTGCACGGTCGTCCTGAGGGTCCTCGCCCGCACCCTCACCGACCTGACGAAGGAGCGCGAGCCGGCGGCGCTGTTCCCGGCGCAGACCAGCGCCGCCCTGGAGCGGCTGCTGTCGGAGATCGCCGACGCCGTGGTCAGCTTCGCGGTACTGGTCACCACGCACGTCAGTGAGAACGCCGAGTCCGCCGAGGAGCGCCTCACCTCCCAGCTGGGGCAGGCCGCGGCCACCCGCGACAAACTCGCCCAGCTGCTGCTGGAGCAGCTCCAGCACGACGCCCGCCAGTGGCAGCTGCACGGCGCGGTGCTGACCGAGGTCAACCGCATGCTCGACGAGCTGGACACCGAGCACCGCTCGCGCCGTCTTCTGGAGGAGCTGGACCGGGCCACGCGGGAGCAGGGCGACCGGCTGCCCTGGCTGCCGCGCCTGCGCGAGAGCATCCACCGGCGGCTGCGGGTCCCCGACCGGCTGCGGCGAAACCGCAGGGGTGCGGGCAAGCGTCGTTCAAGGGACTCATGAGCGGAGGTTGCGGGCCGGATCGCACGTTCACGTGCGCGTGCGGCCTCGCGCCCGGCCTCGCGTTCGGTTTTGCGTTCGGCGGTCCTCGCGGGTCAGGGTGGCTGTCACGACGGCGACGGACGAGGACCCGAGGTGCGGCACATGGACAGTGGCTGGAGCAGGCGGCGTTTCGTCGGGGCGCTCGGCGCGGCTGCGGGGGCCTCGGTCCTGTCGGGCTGCGGGGACGGCGGGACGGCGGGCGGCACCCGTGCCCGGCCCTCCGCCTCCACCGCGGCCGGCGCCTCCGCCTCCGCCTCCGCCCCGGCCGCGAAGCAGCCGTCCGGCCCCCGGGCGCTCTACCTCGGCACCTACACCTCGGTGGAGGGCGGCGGCGAGGGCATCGGCGTCGCCGCGTACGACCCCGTGTCGGGCCGGACCACGGGCTCCGGCACGATCACCGGCGTCCCGGACCCGTCGTATCTCGCCGTGCACCCGGACGGCCGGACGCTGTACGCCGTCCAGGAGCGCGAGCGCGGGGCCGTGACCGCCGTGCGCACGTCCGACCGCAAGGTGCTGGGGAGCCGGGCGACGGGCGGGGCGCACACCTGTCAGCTGTCGGTGCATCCGGGCGGGCGCTGGCTGCTGAGCGCCGACTACGGCTCGGGCACGGTCGCCGTGCACCCGATCGACGCCTCGGGGGCGCTCGGCGAGCGCACCGCCCTGGTCGCCCACAGCCGTCCGGCGCCCGGACCGGGGCAGGAGGGCCCGCACGCGCACCAGATCGTCACCACACCCGACGGCGGTCATGTCCTCGCCGTGGACCTCGGCACCGACACCGTGTACTCGTACCGCCTGGACCAGCGGGCAGGCACGCTGACCGAGGTCGCGCGGGCGCACACCCGGCCGGGCGCGGGTCCGCGTCACCTCACGTTCCACCCCGGCGGCCGGTACGCGTACCTGGCCGGCGAGGTCGACGACACGGTCTCGGTCTGCTCCTACGACCCCTCGTCCGGCCGCCTGACGATCGGCCGGCCGCAGTCGACGGGAGCGAAGGCGGACACCAATTACCCGGCGCAGTTCGCGGTCACGCCGGACGGCGCGTACGCCTTCCTCGCCAACCGGGGCGACGACACGATCGCGCGCTACGCCGTCGAGGCGGACGGGGCGCGCCTGCGGCTGCTGGGCACGGTGCCGTCCGGCGGGGAGTTCCCCCGGCAGCTCGCCCTCTCCCCCGACGGCGGCCTGCTGTTCACCGCGAACCAGCGCTCCGGCACCGTCGGCGTGTTCCACGTGGACGGCCGCGACGGCGCCCTGCGGCGGGCGGGCGAGCCGTTCGCGTCACCCGTCGCCGTCTGTGCGCTGCCGTTGTAGGGCACGGGGGCAGGAAGCCGCTGCGGCCTGCGTGAGCAGGACGTGCATGCGCTCGGTGAGCTGCCCGACGTCGTCCGCCGGAGCGTGGAAGGGCAGGCGTACGTCGCCGTGGGCGCGGGCCCGCTCGATGCGCAGCGTCAGTCCGTGCCGGTCGACGGCGAGCGGTCTGACCCGGACGGCGCCGTGCAGGTTCTCCGTGCGGACGAGCCGGGTGAGCCGTTCGACCGCGTCGGGGTGCGCGTCGGCGAGGTGGGTGAGCAGCTGCGCCTCGGCCAGTGCGAGGGGGTCGGGCTCGGCGGCGGCGAATTCGTCGAGGGCGACGACGACCGCCCCGGAGGGCTCCTTCAGCACGACGCGGGTGGCGCGGAAGGCGAGGTGGCCGTCCTCGGGGACGAACCAGCCGGCCAGCCAGAGCCGCGCGCGGATGCGGCCCCGGACCGGAACGGGTGCGACGTCGGCGAACTCCAGCACGGCGGAGGGCTCCCCGCGCGGCGCGAAGATCGCGGCCGTCTGCAGCGCGCTGTCCTGCGGCACGTGCAGGAACACCTGCCCGTCCTCGCCGACGGTGTGCGCGCCGACGAACTCCTCGCGCCCGCCGTCCGCGGTCACCGCGCAGGACCACGACGCGGCGAGCACGGACCGGGCCCGCTCCGCCACGCCGGGCGCGGCCGCCCAGCCGTCGTTGTCACCCATCCGAACCTCCTTAGGTAAGCCTTGCCTAACCTATCGGAGATCGGGGCGTACGCCAACCAGGACCACCGGCCCGGAGTCACCGGCCAGGGACCCGACCCGTGCGGCACCGTCAGCGGGCGATGACCCCGAGCAGCGCCCGCGCACACAACTCCCGTACCCGCTCGCGCGACAGCGCGTCGTCGGAGCCGCGCAGCCACTCCAGGCAGACCGCCGTGGTGAACGCCAGCCAGCCGCGCACCGCGAGACGCACCTCGGCACGCTCCCCGAACAGCGGGCCGAACTCGGGGTCGGCGGCGAGCGCCGCGAGGATCTGGCGCTCCTGGGCGGCCAGCGCCCGCTGGTAGACGCGTCGCACGGCCTGGTCACCGGCCGCGTCCGCCCGGTGGAAGGCGCGATAGCCGTGCGCGTGGGCGCGGACGTACTCCAGGTAGGTGTCCAGGCCGGCGGTGAGCTGTTCGCGGACGGGGATGCCGGGGACGGCCGCCGTCAGGCGCAGCATCCGCTCGCTCTCCCGCTCGACGACCGCCGCGAAGAAGTCCCGCTTGGTCGGGAAGTAGTGGTAGAGCAACCCCCGCGAGACTCCGGCGATCTCGGCGACCTGCTCGATCCACACCTCGTCGTACGGGCTCTCCGAGAACAGGCGCGCGCCCACCGACAGGAGTTGCTCGCGGCGCTCTCCGGTGCTGAGGCGGCGCCGCGCGCGCTCCCCCGGGTTGGCGGCCATGTGCGGCACTTTACTTGACGCCGGTTCGACGCCGGGACGAGACTGGACGCGTTATTGAACCCACGTACAACACGATGTTCACCACGCTCAACCTGCCGCTGGGTCAAGGGAGATCGCGTCATGGCGGAGACGACGGCCGGTGCCGCGACCGGGGCCGGGACCGAGACGGGGGCCGCGCTGCCCAAGGGGTTGCGCAGTGCCGAGCTGGGGTGGCCCGAGCTGGGACGCATCCCGCACCCGCCGTACCGGCTGCCGCTGCTCGGGGACGTGCTGGGCGCGAGCCGCCGGACGCCGGTGCAGGACTCCCTGGCGTACGGCCGCCGGCTCGGACCGATCTTCCGGCGGCGCGTCTTTCGCCGGGAGTTCGTCTTCGTCTGGGGTGCGCGGCTCGCCGCCGACCTGGCGGACGAGAAGCGGTTCGCCAAGCACGTGGGGCTCGGGGTCGCGAACCTGCGGCCGGTGGTCGGGGACGCGCTGTTCACGGCGTACAACCACGAACCCAACTGGCAGTTGGCGCACGACGTGCTGGCGCCCGGGTTCAGCCGGGAGGCCATGGAGACCTACCACCCGATGATGGCGGACGTGGCGGACCGGCTGACCGGTCGCTGGGACCGCGCGGCGGCCTCGGGGGACGGTGTGGACGTGCCCGGCGACATGACGAGACTGACGCTGGAGACGATCGCGCGCACCGGTTTCGGGCATGACTTCGGCTCGTTCGAGCGGTCCCGGCCGCACCCCTTCGTGACGGCGATGGTCGGCACGCTCAGCTACGCGCAGCGGCTCAACACCGTGCCGTCTCCCGGGCTGTTGTGGCGGGCCACGCGCCGCAACGAGGCCGACATCGCCTACCTCGACCGCACCGTCGACGAGCTGGTGCGGACCCGCCGGGCGGGTCCCGGCGGCGACGGCGACCTCCTGGACAGGATGCTGGAGACGGCCCACCCGGAGACCGGGGAGCGGCTGTCGGCGCGGAACGTGCGGCGCCAGGTCATCACCTTCCTGGTCGCCGGCCACGAGACCACCTCGGGTGCGCTCTCCTTCGCCCTGCACTACCTGTCCCTCCACCCCGACGTGGCCGCCCGCGCCCGCGCCGAGGTGGACCGGGTGTGGGGCGACGACCCGGTGCCGGGATACGAGCAGGTGGCCAAGCTGCGCTACGTGCGCCGGGTCCTCGACGAGTCGCTGCGGCTGTGGCCGACGGCGCCCGCGTTCGCCCGTGAGGCCCGCACGGACACCGTGCTGGCCGGGGAGCATCCGATGCGGCGGGGCGCCTGGGCGCTGGTGCTGACGACGATGCTGCACCGCGACCCGCAGGTGTGGGGCGCCGACGCCGAGGAGTTCGACCCGGACCGCTTCGAGGCGGGGGCGGTCCGCGCGCGTGCCCCGCACACCTACAAGCCGTTCGGCACCGGGGCGCGGGCCTGCATCGGGCGGCAGTTCGCGCTGCACGAGGCCACGCTGGTGCTCGGCCTGCTGCTGCGCCGCTACGAGCTGCTGCCCGACCCCGGCTACCGGCTGCGGGTGGCCGAACGGCTGACGCTGATGCCGGAAGGGCTGCGGCTACGGCTGGAGCGGCGCACCCCGACGGCAACCACGGTGGTGGAACGGGAGACGGAGGAGCCCGCCTCAGTCCCCCGCTGTCCAGTGCGCGGGCCGGGCGACTGACCCCGGCAGCCTGGTCCCCGCGTTCCCCCGGGCCGCGGTGAGCTGCGGCTGGGTCAGGAAGAGCGCGCCGCTCAGATCGGCGTCGCTGAGGTCGGTGTCGCGTAGGTCGGCCCCGATGAGGTCGGCACCGCGCAGGTCGGCGCCGGTCAGGTCGGCGGCGATGAGCAGGGCTCCGCGCAGGTTCGCGCCGCGCAGGTCGGCGCCCTTGAGGCGGGCTCCCATCAGGTCGGCCCCGCGGTGCTCCTTCCTGCGGCCGGACCCGCCCGCGCGGGCCAGTTCGCTGGTCCGCAGCAGCAGGGCGTTGACGTCCTCGCGGTGGGCCGGCACGTCCAGCGCGGCGAGTTCCTCCGGGGTGCCCCGCGTCAGTTCGCCGGTGCGCTCCAGGGCCCGGCGCAGCTCGGGACGGATGGGGCGGGCCGCGGGCAGGGCGAGGGCCTCGGTGAGGTACCAGAGCAGTTCGTGGAGGTGCCGGACGACCGGGAAGACCTCCATCATGCGGCGGGTGTGGTCGCGGGGGGCCGTGCGCCAGTCCTGGCCGCCGAAGGTGAGCTGCGAGACCTTCTGGCCGGCGCCGAAGCAGTCGTAGACCGTGCAGCCGTTGAAGCCCTTCTGCCGCAGCCGGGTGTGGATGCCGCAGCGGTGGTCCTCGGCCAGGTTGGGGCAGGGCTTGCCGGCGTCCTTGTCGAGGGCGAAGTCCGCGGAGCGGGCGAAGGGCAGGGCCACGCAGCACAGTCCGAAGCAGTTGCCGCAGTCGCCGCGCAGGTCGCCGCGGTCCATCGTCTCGTCTCCCATTCCGTCCACCCTACTGACCTGCGGTCCTGGTCCGCACACCGGTGCGGGGCGCTCCCATGGGGCGAGCGGAGGCGAGAAGGGGGCGACGAGAAGGCGGCAGCGGTGCACTCCTGCCCGAAGGACGGGCGGTGGGACCCACCGGGTCCCGGGCACACTCCTCGGGCACGGGGGTGCGCCGGGGGGCGTCGGCTCGGTCATGGTCCGTACCCCACGGCGCCCCGTCCGCTGTCAGGCCTCGTCGCGGGTGAGGGCCAGGAGACGGTCCAGGACACGGGGGCCGCCCGCGCGGACGCCGTCGTGCTCGTACTCGTCGGTGACCCAGGTGCGCAGGCCGCGGATGGCGCGGGCGGTATGCAGGGAGTGCGCGGTGTCGACGTAGAGGTCGTCGTGGTAGATCGCGGCGGCGACCGGGACCTCGTTGGCGGCGAGGCGGGCCGGGTCGTACAGGGGGGTCCAGTCGGTGCGGGCGGCGAGGAGTGCGGCGGTCTCGCGCAGCGGGCGCAGCGCGGGGTCGCGGTCGAACGTCCAGGGGTGGACGGTCTCGCCGGTCAGCAGCAGCGGGCCGTCGCCCGCGAGGGTCTTGGCCGCGTCGAACTGCGGGAATTCGGCGCGCACCCGCTCGGCCGACCAGGCGGTGGGCCGGCCGTCCTGGCCGTAGATCGACTCGTGGACGAGGGCGTAGAGGGGGTGCGCGGCGTACGACAGGATGCCCTGGATCTCCTCCAGGAAGGCGTCGGAGAGGGCGGGGCCGCGCGGGGTGGGTACGAAGGCGTCTTCGAGGAGGAAGTGCAGCCGGTGGCTGCCCTCGCCGCCGCCGAGGAGGATGCCGAGGCTCTGGAAGGCCTCGGCACCCAGGCGGTAGCCGCCCGGCAGGGTCACCTCCTGCCGGAGCAGGTGCTCGGCGATCCGGCGGGCGCGCTCGACGTCCTGCGGGTAACGGTGGTAGTGCGCGGCGGTCTTGCGTTCCATGCGCGGGTAGGCGGCCCGGTAGACGTCGTCGGCGTGGGCGTCCAGGGAGGGCAGGCCGCCGGTGATCACGGCCGCGGCGAGTCCTTCGGGGGCGAGGGAGAGGTAGGTGACCGTGCAGAAGCCGCCGAAGCTCTGGCCGAGGACCGTCCAGGGGGCGCCGCCGGTGACCTCGCGGCGCACCAGTTCGCAGTCGCGGACGATGGAGTCGGCGCGGAAGCGGGCCAGGTAGTCGGCCTGTTCGGCGGGGCCGCCACGCAGCGGGAGCGTCTGGCGGTTGGCGGGCGTGGACGCGCCGGTGCCGCGCTGGTCGAGGAGGAGGACGCGGTACTCCTTCAGGGCGCGGTCGAGCCAGGCCTGCCGGCCGACGAACCGGTGGGCGCCGAAGCCGGGTCCGCCCTGGAGGTGGAGCAGCCAGGGAAGGTCCTGCCGTGCCTTGTCGCTCGCGACGACCTCGCGGGCGTACAACTCGACCATCTCCCCTGCCGGGTCGGCGTGGTCGAGGGGCACGGTGAAGCGGCGGTCGGTGAGGACGACGCCGGGCTGGCGGTAGCTGACGGACAAAGGGGGCTCCCGTGACGATCGGTGTGCGGGCCGCGTCCCAGTTCAGCACATGTCCGGGCGCCGGCGGAGCCCGGGGGATCATGAACACTACTGAACGGCCGGTCAAGCCGCCGCGCTCCCGCCGGTCACCGTGGCTGAACGGCTGGTCAGCGCGAGGACAGGCTGGACCTGCGCACCACCAGTTCCGGCTGGAGCACGACCCGCCGGTGTTCGTGCGCGCGTGTCCCGCCGCCGGGTCCCTCCTCGGTCTCCTCCAGGAGCATGTCGGCGGCCAGCGCGCCCATGGTGACGGCCGGCTGGCGCACGGACGTCAGGGGTACGGCCGCGGCGGCGGCGAACTCGATGTCGTCGTAGCCGACGATGGCGAGGTCGTCGGGCACGGTGACGCCGGCCGCGTACATGGCCTGCAGGACGCCGAGGGCGAGCAGGTCGTTGGCGCAGAACACGGCGGTCGGGCGGTCGGCGAGGCCCAGGAGACGGGCGCCCGCGTCCCGGCCGGCGGCCACGTCGAGCCGCTCGGTGGGCAGTTCGCGCAGCCGGTCGGGGCCGAGGCCGGCCTCGGCGAGGGCGCTCAGGGCGCCGGTGCGGCGGTCGCGGATCTGGGTGAGTCCGGACGGGCCGCTGACGTAGGCGACGGAGCGGTGTCCGGCGTCGAGGAGATGGCGTACGGCGAGCGCGCCGCCGGCCACGTCGTCGACGGAGACCGAGCACTCGGTGGTGCCGTCGGAGACCCGGTCGACGAGCACGAACGGTATGCCGTGCCGGCGGAACGCGGCGATGTTGCGGCCGGTGGCGTCGGCCGGGGTGAGCAGCACGCCCCGCACGCGCTGCTCGGCGAAGAGGGACAAATACTCGGCCTCCTCGCCGGCGCTCTCGGCGCTGTTGCAGACCATCACACCGAGTCCGGCCTGCCGGGCGGCCCGCTCGGCGCCGCGGGCCACGTCCACGAAGAAGGGGTTGCCCATGTCGAGGACGAGCAGCCCCATGATCCGGCTGCGGCCCGCGCGCAGCTGGCGGGCGGACTCACTGCGGACATAGCCCAGCCGGTCGATCGCGGACAGCACGCGCGCGCGGGTCTCCGTGGCCACGGAGTCCGGGCGGTTGATGACGTTGGACACCGTGCCGACCGAGACTCCGGCGACGCGGGCGACGTCCTTGATTCCCACCGACTGGGCCATCGGGCAGAGACCTCCAGAGAAGCAGGGACGAGGGGCGGCGGGGGGCCTTCACACTATCCCCATCCCGCCGCCCTTCGGACCGGTCAGGCGGGCAGCCGGAATTCGGTGACGCGCAGCGCCGAGGGGGTGGTTCCGCTCGACTTCTCCTGATACATGACGGACAGGACGCCGTCCTGCGCGATCCGGGTCTCGTCGATGACGACCTCGCCGAAGGCGTTGAGCCCGGCGCCGTCGAAAAGGATCTGCCAGTCGGTGTGTCCGGAGGCCACCGAGGCACCGGCGATCCGGCCGAACGGGAAGATCGCGTAGGCGTTGTCGTACTTGTCCATGACCAGCCTGGTGCGCTGGCTGGAGTTCAGCGGCACCGGTATCTCGGTCTTCGCCCAGGATCCGGAGGAGCTCTTGCGGACGAGGAAGGCGCGGCCGTTGGCCGTGCGGTTGGCGACGTAGTTCGTCGTGCACTGGCCGAAGCGGCCGGGGACGTAGCTGATGATGGCGTGCGGTCGGCCGGCGGAGTCGGTCCACTGGCTCTCCTGGTTCATCAGGGAGTGGTCCGGGTTGAGCGCGTCCACGACGAGGCCGGCGTCGGTGACGGAGACCCGGTCGGAACCGCCGGTGGTGCCGACGACGGCGCCCGCGTTGTTGCGCCAGGTGCGGCCGCGGTCGTCGGAGTAGACGTAGCCGGTGTCGTGGTTGGTGATGCCGCCGCCGTTGCACATGACGGCGCCGTTCTGCTCGCGCCAGGTGAAGAAGGCGTGCAGTCGGCCGTTCTTGTCGTAGTCGATGCCGTGCAGGTACATGTTGCGGGCCGTGCTGGAGCCGTGCTCGCTGGTGTACGTGCCGGTGGAGCTGGTCCACTCGCCGAGGTTGGTCCAGGAGGTGCCGTTGTACTCGGCGATGGCGTTGCGGCCGTTGCCGGAGATACCGGCGCGGTAGCTCAGTTGGAGCTTGCCGTCGGGCATCGAGACGAACTGCGGGTAGGTGAACTGCGAGGTGAGCGCCAGCCCGTCGAGGGTGGACTGCGGGGCGCCGAAGCGGCTCGTGGTCCAGCTCAGCCCGGCGGGGTCGTCCATGAGGCCGGCGACGGACTTGACGTAGGTGAAGCCGTCGCTGTGCGAGTCCATGTTGAGGTGGAGGCGGCCGTCGGTCTTGGACAGGCCCATGGAGATGACGTTGTGGGAGTCGTTGTAGCGCAGGGTGTGGCCGACCTTCACGGTGGACCAGGTGCTGGAGCCGAGGACGCGGCGGCCGACGACGGCGTTGCGGTCGGCGGTGTACCAGACGGCGTACTGGTAGCCCTTGTAGGTCAGCAGGGCGTTCTTCTGGAACGAGTTGTTGTTGACCAGGCCGTCGTAGGAGACGAAGAAGAGTGCCTGGCTGTCGAGCGTGGTGGTGCCGGTCCTCGTCACCGAGGGGCCGGGGTCGGCGGCCCGTGCGGTGCCGGCGGCGAGGGCGGGGGTGGCCACGGCACCGGCCAGGGCGGCGGCGAGCAGGGTGCGTCTTTTCATCTCGGGGACTCCGTTGTCGTACGAGGTGAACGGGTGGGGAGGAAACGGTGGTTCAGGCGAGGTGGAAGACCTCGGTGAGCGGTTTCATGGCCTCGTCGGGCCTGGCGCCGTCCAGCGATTCGAAGAACGGCGCCATGTCCGCCTGCCAGCGGGCGTTGATGTCGGTGGCCTCCATGCCGGCCTGGGCCGCGGCGAAGTCCTCGGTCTCCAGGTAGCCGACGAGCAGTCCGTCCTCGCGCAGGAAGAGCGAGTAGTTGTGCCAGCCGGTGGCCGAGAGTGCGTCGAGCATCTCCGGCCAGACGGCGGCGTGCCGCTCGCGGTACTCGTCGAGGCGGTCCGCCCGGACCTTCAGCAGGAAGCACACGCGTTGCATCAACACCCCTTGGCGCATCGGTGGTCGAACGGTCAGAAGTTGAACTGGTCGATGTTCTTGGCGTCGAACACGGTCGGCTTGCCGAGGCTGATCACGCCGTCCTTGCCGATGGTGTAGGTGGTGCCGCCGGCCTTGAAGGTCTCACCTTCCGCGCCGGTGATCTGGCCGGAGACCAGGGCCACCGCGGTCTGCGCGGCGAGCGCGCCGAGCTTGGACGGGTCCCACAGCTCGAAGCCCTCGACGGTGCCGTCCTTGACGTAGCCCCGCATGTCGTTCGGGGTGCCGAGGCCGGTCAGCTTGACCTTGCCCTTGTACTTGGAGCCCGACAGGTACTGGGCGGCGGCCTTGATGCCGACGGTGGTCGGGGAGATGATCCCCTTCAGGTTCGGGTACTCCTGGAGCAGGCCCTGGGTCTGCTGGAAGGACTGCTGGGCGTCGTCGTTGCCGTAGGCGACCTTGACCAGCTTGATGTCCTTGTACTTGGGGTCCTTCAGCTCTTCCTTCATGAAGTCGATCCAGATGTTCTGGTTCGTCGCGGTCTGCGCGGCGGACAGGATCGCGATCTCACCCTTGTAGCCGATCTGTTCGGCGAGCAACTGCACCTCGGTGCGGCCGAGGTCCTCGGCGGAGGCCTGCGAGACGAAGGCGTTGCGGCACTCGGGGTTGGTGTCGGAGTCGTAGGTGACGACCTTGATGTCGTTGCTCATGGCCTGCTTGAGCGCGGTGCACAGGGCGCCCGGGTCCTGCGCGGACACGGCGATCGCGTCGACCTGCTGCTGGGTCAGGGTGTTGACGTAGCTGACCTGGCCGGAGGTGTCGGTGGCGCTGGACGGGCCGACCTCCTTGTAGCTGGAGCCCAGCTCCTTCAGGGCCGCCTCGCCACCCTTGTCGGCGGAGGTGAAGTAGGGGTTGTTGACCTGCTTGGGCAGGAAGCCGACGGTCAGGCCCTTCTTGGTGGCCGCGTTCGGGTCGGCCTTGCCGCCGGAGGCGGCGGCGCCGGTGCTCTCGCTCTTCACGTCCTCCTTGGTGGTGCCGCCGCAGGCGGTGGCGGCGAGCGCGAGGGAGGTGACGGCGGCGAGGGCCGCGCAGGCGCGGCGGAGGGATGACTTGCGCATGGCGATGGGTCCTTTGCGTGTACGAGGGGAAGCGGGGAG